>DASYGQ010000363.1:0-2314 GCA_035999585.1 Bacteroidia bacterium
AAATGGCCAGCCTGATTGTGTTGTTGATAAGGGCTATGGCAATGAGCATAAGAAGGCCGCTGAATGCCAGAATCACCAGGCTGATCTGGCGGAGGTTGGCATTGATCATGTTGATATGTGATTCGGTGTACTCGACATTACTGACCAGCGACTTTTGCTCCATCAGGTCCTTTTTGATCCAGGCAATGCTGTCGTTATTGGCATACGCAGCTTTCAGGTATACATCAATGGAGGAGGGCAGAGGGTTATAACCGATTGAATTGACAAAATCCTCACCCAGTTCTTTCTGAAAATGATCGGCAGCTTCCTTGGCTGAAGTATAGGTGGTGGAGCGCACATAATGGGAGGCGTCCATCTTTTGCTGAAGGGCTCTGATATCAGCCTCTTTTGCATCGCTGTTCAGATACACCGAAATCCGGATGTTTTCCTTCACATGATCCGAAATCTTTTTGGCGCTCAGTACCATCATTCCAAGCAGACCCAGCATGAAAAGCACAAGGGAGATGCTGATAACTGTGGTAATGGAGCTGGATTGAAGCCTTCTTTTGGTGTATTTGTCTGACACAGGTCTATTTTGATACTAAAATCGGAAGAAATTCCGGGCCTTCCCTTGCCCGCTTCAGGGAGTTGTTAACCATTCCCTGTGAAATAAGCTTTGCCGGAATCATTTTCCGCCATAGCTCATCAGCAGCTGATCGATATCGGTCATGAGCCGGTTGACTTCCAGCGAATCAGTGCCGTCGTAAAAACCGCGGAGGTGTTTTTCTTTATCCACCAGTGCAAACTGTTCGGTATGCACAAAATCGTCCGGACCTCCGTCTCCCTTGGTAGCCACAGCCAGGTAGGAATGCCGGGCAAGCTCATAGAGTTGTTTCTTGTCGCCTGTCAGGAAAATCCATTTTTGAGGATCAGCCCCGTGCAGCCTGGCGTAAGCTGCCAGTGCATCCACCGTATCGCGTGAAGGATCAACCGTATGTGAAACAATGACAAAGGAGGGTTCGTTCTTAAAGCGGGCCTGAACGCGTTCGAGCTGATTGCTCATTTTAGGGCAAATGGTTTTGCAGTTGGCAAAGAAATAATCGGCCACATAAATTTTTCCTTCGAGGTTTTTCTGGGTGATGGTTTTGCCTTCCTGGCTGATAAGCGAAAAATCGGAAACGGTATGATAGCTGGTGTCGCCTTTTGCGGTGACCGTTTTTTCTCCGAAATACGGAAGTGTTCTGGAGGGGTGCTTTGTAAAAGACAGGTATACACCTGCGCCCAGCACAAGAATGCCGGCCAGAATGAGAATTACATTGGTTGATTGTTTCATTTTTTGAGTTCCTGTCCTTTTTTATATTTCACATGATGTTGCTTTCCTGTCTCATCAAAGAGTGTCCAGCTGCCTTCTTCGAGATCCTCTGCAAACTGCCCTTCCGTCTTTATTTTTCCTGTTTCATAATACTCTTTGTATGGTCCCTGACGTATATTGTTTTTATACACCGATTCCGACTCTTTCGCGCCGCTCTTGTAATAAGTCACCTGAGTGCCTTCGATGCCGCCGTTGCGGTAAACACTTTCGGTATTGGGTTTCCCGTTTGAATAATACCATTTGAAAAGTCCGTCTTTCACATCATTCCGGTAAACACCCTCTTCTTCCAGAGTACCATCCATACTGTATATTTTCCTCAGGCCGTCGAGCTTGCCGTTTTTGTAATGCATCTCGGCCTTTTCTCTTCCCCCGGGATAAAAGGTGCGCGAAAGTCCGTTCAGCTCTCCGCCTTCGTAATGCCCTTCTCCCAGGTAGTTTCCATTCCTGTCAATCGTGATGCTGATCCCGTTTTTCAATCCGTTGTGATAAGTGTCCAGATAAGCAATGATGCCTGTCGGGTAATGAGCCGTCCAGATTCCTTCTTTGCGGTCATCCACATAATTTCCACAGGCTGTGATGTCCAGGTTGCTTTCTTTCCAGACACCTTGTTTTTTATTGGCAGCATCTGTTTTGTTCGTATCGTTGCCGAATTGATTCAGAGAGCTGGCTGAAACGTGAAGTGTGCAGGCAAGTAGGAAAAAGAGGAACATGTTTTTTTTCATGATGCAGGCGTTTTTGGAAAGCACAAAAATAAGCACATCAGACCGATTTTTCATGAAAAGCTTTAAAAACCGTTTCACAAAGCATGGGCCACTCTTCCCGGAGTATGCTGAAGTAAACGGTATCGCGCAGGCGACCTTCTTCCGTTACCATATGGCTCCTGAAAATCCCCTCCTGCTTTGCGCCTATCTTTTCCATAGCATTCCGTGAAACCCTATTTATCATATCTGTTTTCAGTTCGAT
>DASYGQ010000334.1:0-3616 GCA_035999585.1 Bacteroidia bacterium
TTTTCGGATTGGAAAAGCCCCTCGCAATACCTTCGTCCTTTTGGAATGGTGCTGCTGGCTCTGTGTATTCCTATTGTCATTTCGGTTTGCCTGGAGCTGTACCGCAAGCCGTTTTTTCATAAAACACATGGCCTGGATGTGGTGGTGGTTCAGCCCAACGTGGATCCATACAAAGAGAAATTCAATGGCACCTACCAGCAGCAGCTCTCCCGCATGCTCGACCTGGCTGAAACACAAATCGATGAGAACACAGCTTGTGTGGCTTTCCCGGAAACAGCCCTTACCGAGAACCTATGGGAAAATGATCTGCAACATACTTACAGTATCCCGGCATTGAAACGTTTTTTGGAACGTCATCCGCATCTGGATGTGATTACGGGTGCCACTTCGGCCTATCAATACGATCCGGGTGAGGTGCCAACAGCAACAGCCCGTAAATTCACGGATGCCGACACTTATTACGATGATTTCAATACGGCACTCATGATTACCGGCTCCGATGTGCTGAAATACCACAAATCGAAATTTGTGCCCGGGGTGGAACGTATGCCATTCCCTGCTTTGCTTAAGCCCCTGGAAGCATTGGCCATCAATATGGGCGGCACTACAGGTTCTTTGTGCGGGCAGGATGAACGTACGGTCTTCATTTCCAGGAACAATGAACTGAGGATAGCTCCGGTAATCTGTTATGAATCGGTTTTCGGAGAATATGTGGCACGTTATGTCAGCAATGGTGCCAACATCATTTTCATTATCACCAACGATGGTTGGTGGGGTGATACACCCGGCTACAAACAGCATCTCGATTATGCCCGGCTGCGCGCGATCGAGACACGCTGTTACGTAGCGCGTTCAGCCAATACCGGAACGTCTTGTTTCATTGATCCTTTTGGCAATGTGCTCCAGGCCACACCCTGGTGGAAGGCAATGGCTATCAAAAACAATGTGTATGTGAACGACGAAAAAACATTTTATGTTCGCCATGGCGATTATATTGCCCGGGCCGGCATTGTATTGGGCGGATTGCTCCTGCTATATTCTCTGATACTCCGCTTCCGGAAGATGTAAAAACCGTAAATTCGCCCGGTCTTTGAGCATCCTTATTAAAAAGAGAACACAATGGAAAAATTTGATGTAACGGTGATCGGTTCGGGTCCCGGTGGATATGTGGCAGCCATACGATGTGCACAGCTGGGCATGAAAACAGCTATCATTGAACGATACAACACCCTGGGCGGCACCTGCCTGAATGTGGGATGCATCCCTTCCAAAGCCCTTCTGGATTCTTCCGAGCATTTTCACAATGCTTCCCATAATTTCAAAGAACATGGCATTGAGCTGAAAGACCTGAAAGTCAATCTTGCTCAAATGATCAAACGTAAGGGAGAGGTGGTGAAGCAAACCTGCGACGGCATCAATTTCCTGATGAAGAAAAATAAAATCACTGTATTTAACGGTCACGGAAGCTTTGTCAATAAAACAACGATTGAAATAAACGCATCCGATGGCAAGAAAACGCAGATCGAATCGGTAAAAACCATTATCGCCACAGGATCCAAGCCAAGCACGCTTCCTGGCATTGTTATCGACAAAAAGCGGGTGATCAGTTCCACAGAGGCCCTAAACCTGACAGAAGTTCCCAATCATCTGATCATCATTGGAGGAGGGGTTATTGGTCTTGAGCTGGGTTCAGTTTATGCCAGGCTTGGTGCCAAAGTATCTGTAGTGGAGTTTACCGATGCCATCATCGGAACGATGGATCGCGCGCTTGGGAAAGAACTTCAGAAAGTATTGAAGAAGGAAGGATTTGAATTTTTTCTGAAACACAAAGTCACAGGAGTGAGTGCCAAAGGAAATGAAGTGACAGTGAATGCCGATAATGAAAAGGGCGAGAACATTCAATTCAAGGGCGACTACTGCCTTGTGGCGGTGGGAAGGAAGCCATATACCGAAAACCTGGGACTGGATAAAGCCGGTGTAAAGATTGACAACCGCGGGAAAATCGAAACCGATGAACAGTTGCAAACGAACGTGCCGGGCATTTATGCCATCGGTGATGTGGTGAAAGGGGCCATGCTCGCACACAAAGCTGAAGAAGAAGGCGTTTTTGTTGCAGAAAAAATGAACGGTCAAAAGCCGCACATCAATTATAACCTTATACCGGGTGTGGTTTATACCTGGCCTGAAGTGGCGGCTGTGGGGTATACCGAAGAGCAATTGAAAGAGGCAGGCCGGAAATACAAAACAGGGTCGTTCCCTTTCAAAGCAAGCGGAAGAGCAAGAGCATCGATGGATACCGATGGTTTTGTGAAAGTTCTGGCGGATGAAACAACAGATGAAATCCTTGGAGTTCATATCATCGGGCCCAGGGCAGCAGATATGATTGCTGAAGCAGTAGTGGCTATGGAGTATCGTGCCTCTGCAGAAGACATTGCCCGTATGAGCCATGCGCATCCTACATTTACAGAGGCGATCAAAGAAGCCTGTCTGGATGCCACAGGGAAAAGGGCTTTGCATATCTGATGAGACGAAAATTTTAATCTTGCAGTTTTGAAAACAGGCGTACTATTAATCAATCTGGGCACACCCGACAGCCCTTCCACCAAAGATGTAAGGCGTTACCTTACCGAGTTTCTCAACGACCCTCGTGTCATTGACATAAGCCCTGTCGGCCGCTTCCTGCTGGTGAACGGCATCATTGTGCCTTTTCGCGCCCCGAAGTCAGCCAAACTCTATGAGCATATCTGGACCAAGGACGGATCTCCTCTTCTGACTCATGGCAACAAGATTAAATCTTTATTGCAGCAAACGCTCGGTGACGGATATGTGGTGGAGTTGGGCATGCGTTATCAGAATCCTTCGATCGCATCGGCACTTGAAAAACTCAGACTTGCACGGGTCACGCGCATCGTGATCCTGCCTTTGTATCCTCAATATGCATCATCCAGCACCGGTTCATCCATAGAAAAAGCGATGGACATCCTGAGCACCTGGGAGGTGACGCCATCCGTGAGAGTGATCAGCAAATTCTACGACCATCCTGGCTTCATCCGCTCTTGCGTGGAGGTGGCCCGGAATTATGATTTCAGCAAATACGAACATTTTGTGTTCAGTTATCATGGCCTGCCTGAACGGCACATACACAAAGGATCGGAACATTACGGGGGAGGACAGTGCGATATGGGGTCCTGTTGCAACACTATAAACGATCACAACCAATATTGTTACCGGGCTGCCTGTTTCGCTACCACCAGAGCACTTGTCAAAGAATTGGGGTTGAAGGATGGGAGCTATACCACCACGTTTCAGTCGCGCCTGAACGATAAATGGATCAAACCTTATTCCGATAAAGTCATAGAAGAAAAAGCAAAGGCAGGAGTGAAGAATATGCTTGTGTTTTCACCGGCATTTGTAGCGGATTGCCTGGAAACGATTTACGAGATAGGCACCGAGTACAATGAATTGTTCCGCAAGCACGGAGGGGAAAAAATTCAACTTGTCGAAAGTCTGAATGAGCACCCTTCCTGGATACAAGCCATGAAAGAAATGGTTTTGAATGAAGCCTGAAAATGCCGTGTTTGACAGATGATCACATTGCAGGGTTGATAAATCAGCG
>DASYGQ010000376.1:0-11885 GCA_035999585.1 Bacteroidia bacterium
AAAGGAGCAGCCGTTACGGTGAAACTGAGTATGAATAACATCCGGTCCGTCGAGGGCAGTGGTGCAGCGGATATCAGTACCAGCGGATCATTCAAAGCTGATCAGGTGAATATCAAAAGCTCCGGCGCCAGCAATATCCGTTTTGAATCGGAAACCAAACAGATCTCAGTTGACCTGAGCGGAGCGGGTAACGTGGTGCTCAGCGGCAGCACCGCTCAGCTCAATGCCGATGTCTCGGGTGCCGGAACACTGAAGGCTTATAAACTGAGTGCCGACAAAGCTGACATCACCAGCTCCGGCGCGGGCAATGCAAAGGTGAATGTGCACCAGAGCCTGAAAGCCAAAGTATCGGGTGCCGGAGATGTGATCTATATGGAAGAGCCGAAAGAAAAGACGGTTGACCTCAGTGGCGCAGGCTCTGTTCGTCTGACACACTCGAAGCATGCGGCCGAAAGCGGCAGCGACACCACCCGTCTGAGTCTTGGAAATAAGAATGTGATCATACTCGACAAGGACATTGATGAGGAGAGTGATAAGAAATCATCGCACGAGGATGGCTGCAAACACTGGCAGGGAATCGATGTGGGCCTGAACGGACTGGTCAACGCCGGCGGAAGTTTCACCATGACCAAGGCAAACGATTACATGACCCTCGACTATGGTAAATCGTTCAGCTTTGCACTCAACCTTTTTGAGAAAGACATTCACCTGTATAAAAACTATGTGAATCTGGTCACGGGGCTGGGCTTTGAATTCAATCACTTTTCTCTCCAGCGCAATGTGAGCCTGAGGCACGACAGCAGCTATACGACAGCGACAAGCAGTTCGCCGATCAATTACCACAAAAACAACCTGAACGAGAATCTTTTAACGCTTCCGCTCATGTTCGAATTCAATACATGCAGCAATGCGGGTAAGTCGGTACACATTGCTGTGGGTATGTTAGGCGGATGGAAAATAGGTGCAAAGACACGTCAGAAATACGTGGAAGACGACGGCAAGACTGTGCGCAATGTGACGAGCAACGATTATAACCTGAATCCTTTCCGCTACAGTCTGACCGCCAGGGTGGGATATGGCAAATACACGGTGTTTGCCAGCTATGCGCTGTCGGAATTCTTTAAACCCGGAAGAGGCCCGGAGCTGTATCCTGTGACGGCAGGTATTCACATCAGCATCTGAGCCGGCTGATCCGGAAATACTGGGATGCGCATACTTATTTAGGTTGGATCCGGTAAGTTGTTTGAATCCCCGGCGCCTTGCAGTTGTGCAGGGCGCCTTTTTTTGTCAAAAATTAAAGAATGTCGAATATCGAACGCCGAATATCGAATGTCGAAGTGTTTAATTGCAGAAAACCGAGATTGAACCTTGCACCATGCATGGTTCAGCTCGTGATGAAATAATAGAATTTCTTGCAGTGTGTAGGAACTTACAGAGCATATTCTGGGGCAAACATTTGATTAAAGCAAGGTGGAGGGGGTTATAGTTTTAAATGAAAGGGAATGCCGAACGATATTATTAATCTATTCTGGTACTAGAAATCCTTCGACATTCGATATTCGGCGTTCGATATTCGAAATTCCTTTTTTACTTAAGCTTTGAACATTGAATTAATATGATTATCATTCTTACCTTTGGTTCCCATAAAACAAATCATCGGCGGGTCATTATTGTATCCGCATCAAGCATATCCTGAAAAAAGCATGCAGAAGAAAATAGATTTACTGAACCAGAAGATTGCCGAAGCAGCTGTAGGCGGAGGTGTTAAACGTATTGAGTCGCAACACAAGAAAGGAAAGCTCACCGCACGCGAGCGCCTTCACTTCCTCATGGACGAAGGCTCCTTTGAGGAGATAGGCATGTTTGTGACACACCGCTCCACCGAGTTCGGACTGGAACGTGAGAAATACCTGGGCGACGGGGTGGTGACGGGTTATGGCACCATCAACGGACGGATGGTGTATGTTTTTTCCCAGGACTTCACCGTATTCGGCGGATCGCTTTCGGAAACACATGCCGAGAAAATCTGCCGCATCATGGATCTTGCCATGAAAAACGGTGCTCCCGTCATCGGCCTGAACGACAGCGGCGGTGCCCGCATTCAGGAAGGTGTTGTATCTCTCGGCGGATATGCCGATATTTTTTACCGCAACACGATCGCCTCCGGCGTTGTTCCGCAGATCTCTGCCATCATGGGCCCCTGCGCAGGCGGTGCAGTCTATTCACCGGCCATCACCGATTTCATCATGATGGTGGAAAACACATCCTATATGTTTGTGACAGGTCCCAACGTGGTGAAGACCGTGACACACGAAGAGGTGACGAGCGAAGAGCTGGGCGGGGCATCCACCCATTCCGCGAAATCGGGTGTGACTCATTTTTCCTGTGCCAATGAAATCGAATGCATCAATAATATCAAGAAGCTGCTGAGCTATATGCCTCAGAACTGTGAAGACGGTGCACCTGCTCTTCCTTATGAAAGCCCCGGGACAGAGAAGCGTCCGAAGCTTAATGGACTTGTACCCGACAGTCCCAACCAGCCTTACGACATCCGTGAAATCATTGCGGAGGTCATTGATGCCGATACTTTCCTGGAGGTGCATAAGAACTTTGCCGAGAATATTGTGGTGGGTTTTGCGCGCATTGCCGGACGCAGCATCGGTATTGTAGCCAACCAGCCCGCTTTCCTGGCCGGTGTGCTGGACATCAATTCCTCGACCAAAGCCGCTCGCTTTGTCCGCTTCTGCGATTCCTTCAATATCCCTCTGCTTGTATTTGAAGATGTACCGGGCTTTCTGCCGGGTACCGATCAGGAGTGGAATGCCATCATCACCAACGGAGCCAAACTGCTGTATGCTTTTTGTGAGGCCACCGTGCCGCGTGTGACGGTAATCACCCGCAAGGCCTATGGCGGAGCTTATGATGTGATGAACTCCAAGCACATCGGCGCCGACATGAACTATGCCTGGCCCTGTGCAGAGATTGCCGTGATGGGAGCGAAAGGCGCTGCCGAGATTATTTTCAAGAATGAGATCACAGCATCAAAAGACCCTGCCGCCAAGCTGAAGGAAAAAGAAAACGAATACATCGAGCATTTTGCGAATCCTTACCGTGCTGCCGAACGCGGCTATGTGGATGAGGTCATCAAACCCGAAGATACCCGGAGCAAGCTGATCGCCGCGTTTAAAATGCTGGAGAATAAAGTGGATAAACTGCCTAAGAAGAAGCATGGGAATATTCCTTTGTAAGAGTTCAATTTTTACAAAGAAAGACAACCTTGAAAAGCCTTTGACGAACAAGTTTTTTGTCAAAGGCTTTTTCATTAAATTTGGGTAACGAAAAAATGTTGTAAAATGACAACACGCACATTAAAAAAGCAACTACACCAGGCAATCGACGATATGCCGGATGCTGGCTTTCTAAAAGCAGTACATGCATTGTTCAAAGAGTATCCTGTGCGATATGACCATGGTTTTGAACTAAGTGAAGAGGAAAAGAAACAACTTGATGAACAAAAAAAATTATATGTTGCCGGAAAGACAAAATCGTACTCTGTTTCAGAAGTAAGGAAGCGAGCCATTGCCCAGCTTAAAAAATGAAAAGGAAGATTGAAGTTAAGGAATTGGCTTCTTCAAATGTAATGGAAGCCTTTCTTTGGTATGAATCTAGAAGAAGTGGATTGGGGTTGGAGTTTCTGGAAGAATGAGAATCTGTTTTAGAATACATCTCTGAAAACCCAGATAGTTGCCAAAAGCGATATAAAGGGTTTAGGCTCGCAATGCTGAAACGGTTTCCTTACCTTGTGGTTTATGAAGCAGATAAAGAATGCATTGTTATATTCAGCGTAATAAATGCACTTCGTCACCCTTCTAAGCGGTATAAGAAAAAGTAACCCCATCCTCATTTCACTCAATTACTTTATTGTGAAATCCGAGCGAATACCCAAGCAACAGCTATGAACTTTGAATTCCAGCCAACTCTTGAAAACGAAACCGTCCGTATCTGTCCGCTTCTGGAAACCGATTTTGAGACACTTTATAAAATAGCATCCGATCCGCTTATCTGGGAACAGCATCCGAACCCGAACCGCTACCAGAAGGAGGTGTTTCAGACCTTTTTCAAAGGCGCCATCGAATCAGGCGGAGCCTTTTTGGTGTTCGATAATAAAACGGAAGAAGCGATTGGCAGCTCCAGGTATTGCGAATACAATCCGGAGGAGCAATCGATTTCCATCGGTTATACTTTTCTGGCAAGAGATCATTGGGGAGGGCTTTACAATCCTGCACTGAAAGCCCTGATGCTGGATCATGCGTTTCGTTTTGTGAACCGTGTTATATTTCACATCGGTGCCGTCAATGTGCGTTCGCAAAAGGCCATTGAAAAACTGGGAGCACTGAAAACCGGAGAGGCTGAGATTGAATACTACGGAGAAGCGCCTAAACGCAATTTTATTTACTGCATCGATAAAGAGAACTGGCGGCGGAAAGGGAAGAGATAATTTGTTTGCCTATGCCGGAAGCGAAAAATACACTGTGGCTCCTTCGCCTGTTTTGCCCTCCGCCCATACACGCCCGCCATGCTTGGTGACGATGCGGTCAACAATGGCAAGCCCCAGGCCTGTGCCTTCAAACTCTGATTGCTGATGCAGGCGCTGGAAAACAGAGAAAAGCTTGTCGGAATACTTCATATCGAACCCGGCACCATTGTCCTTCACAAAATAGACCGTAACGCCATTCTCGTTCAAAACCCCGATTTCGATTTTGGGACTTACACTGTTTTGAGAAAACTTGAGTGAATTCGAGAGCAGGTTGACAAGCACCAGATGGATCATGGCTTTGTCTGCCTGAGCTTCGGGGAGCGCCGCAATGCTGATGACTGCTTTGGACTCCGGGTAAAGAAGATGTGCCTCATCGTAGGCCGAGCGTGCAAGTCCGGTCATGTTTACAGTCTGTTTGACTATTTCCTGCCGGCCAGTGTGGGCAAAAGTAAGAAGGTCTTGAATAAGACTCGACATGGTGGTACTGGTCTTTTGCAGCATGCCCAGCATGCGAAGACCCTCCTCATCCAGACGGGAAGCATATTGTTCCTCCAGAATTTTTGAAATGCTTTTTATTCCCCGTAGCGGAGCGCGCAAATCGTGTGACACGGAATAGCTGAATGCTTCCAGCTCCTGGTTCATCTGACGGATGGCGTCCTGCTGTTTCTTGACTTCGGTAATATCTTCGGAGATGCCGATGAGAAACTGCGCTGTTCCGTTTTCATCGGCAAGCATGATCTTTTTTGTGTGGAGCCAGCGATCGCCTTTCTGACGGCTCTTGATCGGCTCCTCTGAAATATTAATCATGGCGGGCTCAGCCAGAAGCTTGCGGTCGGTACTTCTGAAAAATTCAGCCTGTTCTTTTGGAAAAAAATCAAGATCACATTTACCCAGGAGTTCTGATTTTGGAATGCCCAGCAATTCTTCGCCGGCTTTGTTGATACGTACAAAGCGCAGGTGCTCGGCATCTTTCACGAAAATCATATTCGGGATATTGTCAAGCACGGCCGAAAGAAAAGAATTCGTTTTGAGCAGTTCGGCTTCCGCCTCGTTTCTCCTGCGTATTTCATTGCGGAGCATAAAATAGAGTGCGATGAACAGTGTGAGCGCACCCAGCATGCCAATACTGTTGACCAGGGCATTGAGACTTACATCATTCTTAAGCGAGCGGTCGCGTTCTCTGAGCAGGGTGTATTCCTCACCTTTCATTTCGTCGACCATTCGTCGTGCATCTGACATGATTATTTTGCCAGTATTGTTATTCATGTATTTCGTGACGCTGTCCTTTGTCATCCTGACTGAGCCGGAAAACAAGGAAAGCCTTTTCATCTTGGCATTCGCAAGCAGACTAAGTGTATCGGCACGCAGGGACTGAACTTTGCTGTCGGCCAGAAGTGTGCGAAGCGTAATCAGATGCTGTGGCAATAAATTACGGGACTTCACATATAAATCGAGAAAAGAAGAATCTCTGGAGATCACATAGCCCCGGATACTGGTTTCGCCGTCGCGGAGATCGGAAATGACATCGTCCAGTGAGTGAATGACTTTATGAGTATGATCAAGCCAGTAAGCCGACCGGGTATAACGCAGTCCGCTTATATACGAAGTAATGCCAATCACGGCAAATACCGACATGGAAAGGGCAAAACCGAAAACTATTTTTTTTCCGAAAGAAACAATCATGTCTGTCGACCCCTGTTTGAAGAGTATGAGTCTTTTGATCCGGACAGGGAACAAATACCTGATCCGTAATGGTCTGCAAGATACCAAAAGATCAGGTGGAGGAATAAGTTGAGCCGCAAATTATTGCCCCGGCGAGGGGCTGGCCAGGGGTACTTTTACCTTGTCGGTGAGAGTCAATCCTTCCAGTACTTCGATATTGATTCCATCGGAAATGCCCGTCTTTATTGAGCGTTTGCTGAAATGCCCCGGACTGTCCTCTCTTTCGACATAAGGCAATTCCTTATCGAATTGTAATACACTTTCGGACAAGGCCAGCACATCCTTTTTCTGAGCCAGCAGGATATCCGCATTGGCGCTATACCCGGCCCGCAGGAACTGGTTTTTAGCCAGGCTTACAGCCGCCTTGATCTGAAACTGGATGGCACCATTCTCCGTAACGCCTTTTGGAGAAATGTATTCCAGCCGGGCCCTGAATTTTTCAGAGGAGATCGCTCCCACGGTCAGGATAAGATCCATTCCCAGTTTCAGCTTCCCCACTTCCGACTCATCCACCTTGCCATCGAAAATCATTTCCCCCATATCGGCGACCGATGCAATGGTGGTGCCCTCGTTGAAAGTATTGCTCTCAATCACGGAATTGCCTTCCTTCACGGGCACATCCAGCAGCATGCCGGAAATCGTTGAACGAATCAGCGTATTGGTGGCATTACCCGAACTTTTGGTGACCCCGTCGCGGATCAGATCCAGGTTGTTCTGCGCCGCATCCTGCTCTTCTTTAGCTGAGTTGTATTTAAGCTCCGTGCTCTGAAACTCAGCACGCGGAATGATGTTCTGATCAAACAGTTTTTTGTTGCGCTCGTATTCGATGCCGGCATTTTCAAACGAAATCTTCGCCTGATTAAGCCTGTTTTCAGCGCTGTTGAGGTTCACCATGTTGGGAATGATCTTGATCTTGGCAATCACATCACCCTGACGGATATTCTGCCCGGCCAGCACATACACCTTTTCGATGATGCCCGATACCTGCGACTTCATGAAGATCTCCTTGCGGGGCAGGATAGAACCGGTAGCCACGGTTTTCTGGATAATGTCGGTCTTCACCGGCGACTTCGTTTCAAAAACCACCGGAGGCTTTTCGGATTTCGACCAGAGGAATTTGATTGTCCAGCCAAAGGTGCCCAGCAGGATCACTAACAACAGGTATTTCAGAACAGTCTTAATCATAAAATCGGGTATCTGTAAAATTAAAATTTATCATTCACTTCGCAAAGCTTCCACCGGATGGATGCTTACCGCTCTCCGGGCCGGAATCATACCGGCAAGCGCACCGGATACAATCAGAACACTCAGTGCGGTAAGGGCCACATTCAGGTTCACCTCCGGATTGCTGAACATGGAATTATTGTCAGGCGGCAGCAGCGAGGAAATAAGCTCCAGCAAACCGATGCCGGCCAGCAAACCGAAATAACCGGCAATGGAAGTCAGAAACACCGACTCCATGATGAGTTGTGCCATCACTGAAAAAGGAGTGGCTCCCAGCGCGCGCTTCACGCCGATTTCACGTGTGCGCTCCTTCACCACAATGAGCATGATATTGCTCACACCAATCACCCCCGCAATGAGCGTTCCTATTCCAACGAACCAAACCAGGCCATTGATACCGACAAACAAACCGCCGATCTTATTGAATTGTTTTTCCATGTTCCAGTGCCCCACAGCCATCAGATCTTCGGGCGCGATCTTGTGACGCTCTTTCAAAAGTGCCAGCGCCTGCTCTTCAGCAACGGATGCAGGCACATTGTTTTTCGATCGAACCGAGAACCAGCCCACACGGTTTCCGAAATTGAAGGCGTACTGGAATGTGCTGAACGGGACATAGATCTGCTGCGATTGCTCTTCGGCCTGCTGGCCTGAACCTGTCGGGCTGGTGATCCCCACCACCATGAAATAAACACCGCTGATGCGGATCCACTCGCCGATGGGGTTTTCTTTTTTGTCAAAAAGGATTTCGGAAGCACGTTTTCCGATGACACATACTTTTCGTTTTTCGCGGATATCGTTTTGATTGATAAATCGCCCATCGCGTATGCTGACAGCCTGTATTTCCCTGAACTGCGGGTACTCGGCCATGACCGCGAATATGCCGGTTTTGATGCCGCGTGTCACGTTGTTATTGCCTTCATAACCTCCCAGCTGGTTCATGGGTGCAATCACATCCAGGTTCTGAAGCTGGCGCAGCGCGATGGCATCTTCATTCGTGAAATTGAATACACGTCCCGGCTTCATGCCCTGATAAGGCTTGGTGGTTTTCTGAGTCCACATGAAAAAGCTGTTGGTTGCCGAACCTTCAAAGTCGCGCATCACACCTTTCTTCAGGCCGGTGCCTGCCCCAAGCATGATCACCAGCATGAAAATACCCCAGAACACGCCAAAGGCCGTGAGCGCGGTCCGCAGCTTGTTCTTTTTGATGGTTGCGAATATTTCCTGCCAGTTGTCCTGATCAAACATATCGATTCAGATTGTGGTTTAGGTGTCCCATTTGAAAAAAAAATATTCAATAATCAATGCTCAATATTCAATTCTCAAGTAAATATCCCGGTTGAATATTGAATATCTTCTAAATTTCCGGTTAAAAATGAAACGCTTGACCTCCAAGCGTCTGATGCCTAAGGCATCACAGGTTTATAGCAAACACAAACGATAAACGCCTCGACCCGCCTGAGGCGGGGTCGCACAATCGGAGCCTGCTGTTTCAGGGTCGAAAACTAGGGTTTTTGCTACTTCTATAAACCTGCAACCCCTTCAGGGTTGGTGGTCTCCCGTTTATTAGTCTGAATGAAAACCTCGTTCATCTCTATTTGAACATTGAATTGAATATTATTTGTTTTTATTTTATTCATCCCGAAGCGCAATCACCGGCTCAATGCGCGCCGCTCTCATGGCCGGGAACAAGCCCGCAAGTGCTCCTGCAACAACCAGCAGCACGGTGGCAAACACCGCCACGCTGAAATCCACTTCGGGCTTTTTGAAAAAGTCGCTGTCGAGATCCATCTTATTAAACAGTTCCAAAAGTCCCACCCCAAGCACAAGCCCTACATATCCAGCCGCTCCCGTAATGAAAACCGATTCCTGAATGATCAATGCCACAATTGAAAAAGGCGAAGCACCCAGTGCTTTGCGTATGCCGATCTCCTTGGTGCGTTCCTTCACCACAATCATCATGATATTGCTGACTCCCACCACACCGGCAATGATGGTCATAATCCCGATCACCAGAATAAACAAACGGATGCCATCGAGCAGGTCAATGATGCGTTTGTATTCCTGAAACTGGTTGTGCACATTCATGGCCTTGGGGTCCTCCGGATTGAAGTGATGCTTCACCGCCATCATGTTCACAATCTGCTTGCGCATGCTTTCTGTCTGCTCCATGGTGGCATTGGCCACACTGAGCCATACCACATTGATGTTTTGCTTCGCATTGTAGGCACGCTGGGCGGTGGAGAGCGGGATATAGACCCTGTCCATATCTTCCCTGCCCGAATCATAAAACACACCCACCACCAGATAGGGAATGCCATCCACATCCAGGTATTTGCCAATGGGATCTTCTTTTTTGAAAAGTGCTTTCTGAACAGGCACACCGATGGCGCAGACCTTCCGGAAATTTTCGATGTCGTATTCATTGATGAAGCGCCCCTGAAGCACCTGTGCATTTTCGAGGTAATGATGGTCGGGCATGCAGGAGCGCACGCCAAAGGCGCCGTGTTCATTGCCATAAGACCCCGTACGTATCTGACGTGTCAGCGAAGAGCTGGAGATGTTCTGAATGCCTTTGACCTGGCTGCGGATAAGATCATAATCTTCATTGGTGAGCTGAATCACACGACCGGGCTTGAGGCCCTGGTAAGCCAGGCTTGTCTCTCCTCCGTTCACCCAGATAGAGTTTTGTGCATCGTTCCCAAACTGGGAAGCAGCCCCGTTACGAAGACCTTTGCCTGCGCCGAGCAGCACAATCAGGATAAAGATCCCCCAGGCCACACTGAATGCCGTGAGGAACGTCCGCAATTTGTTTTTGCGGATAGTGATCATGATTTCCTGCCATTTGTCTGCGTCGAACACGGTTTGTTTGTTTACTGACTGATGATGAGTCCGTCTTTGAGGCGTATGATGCGATCGGTCATTTTTGAAATATCGTCTTCATGGGTCACCAGCACAATGGTGATTCCCTGTTTGTTCACTTCCTTGAAAATATCCATCACCTCTTTGGAGGTTGCCGAATCCAGCGCACCGGTAGGCTCATCGGCAAAGATGACTTTCGGCTTGCTGATCAGTGCCCGGGCAATAGCCACGCGCTGCTTTTGTCCGCCCGACAGTTCATTGGGTGTATGCTCGGCCCAGTCTTTCAGCCCCACACGATCGAGGTATTCCAGTGCCAGGATATTCCGCTGCTTGCGGCTCACCTTTTGATAATAGAGCGGCAGAGCCACATTTTCGGTAGCGCTTTTGAAAGCAAGAAGGTTGAACGACTGAAATACAAAACCCAAAAAACGGTTGCGCAACTGTGCGGCTTTGGCTTGTGACAGGTTTTTGATGAGCAGTCCGTTGAGGTGATAATCACCGCTGTCGTAATTGTCGAGTATACCAAGGATATTGAGCAAGGTTGATTTCCCGGAACCCGAAGATCCCATGATGGAAACAAACTCCCCTTCACGGATGTGGAGGTCAATTCCTTTAAGCACCGGCATGGTTGTTTTACCGATGGTATATGCTTTGTTGATTTGCTGAAGACGTATCACAGGTGGTTGTTATCAGAATAGGGTAAAATTACCGGAAAAATCCGGCAAAGGGCTTACCGTTCGTGTAGTAATGCGGCCGGGGGTGTAGATTTATAGAGATGGTGATGATTATTTGGGCATGCCCCGGAGACAAAGCGCTTGAAAATAGTGAACCAATTCTGATGTTTACGATTGCGCTTTGTCTCCGGGTCGGGCTTTCACCACTCGCTCTTTGCTTCAATCCTCTGATTGTTTAATCTAAAGTTAGGAATAGAATTTCTTGGGAAATTCGTCGGCAAAGGAGCTCAGACAAAAATGGCTCAATCCCTCATGCAAGGACGAGGCATGGATAGAGCGACTGTGCTCGCTTCGCCTTAGTTGGCTTCAGCAGGCATAGCAAAAATGCCTCCTTCGGTAGCCGAAGCTTCAGCGTAGGCTACTATCGCTCATGCAAATACAAAGAATGGGTAGAACGACTATGCTCTCTCAGCTTTACGCTGATTTGCAGGCTACAATCCCTTACCCTTATACGAGAAAAGATACTAAAGGCAATGTAACAGACGTATCTTTGTTGGATGGGCACAAAAACGAATGCGGATATCAGTTGCCGGGCGGACATTGAACTTTTGATTTCTTCCTTTTATCAGAAGGTGTTGAAGGACCCTTTGCTGAAGCCTCAGTTTGAAGGGCTTGATATTGTGGCGCATCTGCCGGTGATGTATGATTTCTGGTCGTCATTGCTGCTGAATGAGCATGCCTATACCGGCAATGCCTTTGACAAGCATCTGCGTCTGCAGCTGAGTGTGGCCCATTTCAAACACTGGCTGCAACTATTTGAGGAAACACTGGATGAGCTGTTTGCGGGGGAAAAGACAGAGCTGGCCCGG
>DASYGQ010000006.1:0-3306 GCA_035999585.1 Bacteroidia bacterium
CATTCAAAGCCGTTTCAGAGGCAAGAACCTCGTCGATCTGGAAGCGGAATACCGGTTTGTATTCACCCGCAACGGATTACTCGGAGCCGTGATTTTTGCCAATGCACAAAGCGTATCGGAATGGCCCAGCAATAAATTCGATACGGTTTTACCGGGTGCCGGATTGGGTCTTCGTATCAAAGTGAACAAACATTCGAATACAAATGTGGCCATTGACTATGGCTTCGGCGCAGGAGGTTCCAACGGTTTGTTCGTAAATCTGGGAGAGGTGTTCTGAAGATTAAAAGGCTTCGCCCGAATTGAAATACAATCCGGATGTGTTCTGTCCAATGCCGGAATCAATACCCATATTCAACCGTTCTTTTTTGCTGATCATGACCCGGAGGCATAACCCTACCGTATAATGTATATCCATCCAGTTCATCGCACTGAATGATGGGCCCACCTCCGCACCGGAAACAAATGCAGTAAGCCCGATAATTTTATAAACCGGAAAACGAAATTCTGCCTGCCCGGCAATCATCAGCTTATCGCGATACCTTCCATAATAATACCCCCGCATCATCATATCACCGCCGATACTCGCCAGCTGACGGAAAGGCACATCCCCTACATTATAATTTATAATACCCTGAAGCGCCAGAATGCGCAGTTTACCCAGATTAATAAAGTCCCGGATATCAAGCGTGTAGTTTGTGAAGTAATGATCACCGCCAAGACCCTTTTGATTGAAAACACTTGAAAATTCAAGCATCAGACCCTTGTAGGTGTTCAGGATATTATCCCTCGAGTCATACAGGAAATCAAAACCCAGTCCGGATGTAACACTTCCATGAGCTCCTGACACATTTCCTGTGTCCAACGTGCCGCCCTTGGCATAGGTCACATCGCTGAGCTTGACATACTGATACACTAATCCGGCAAAATAGCGCGCATTGATCCTCGTCAGCAAACGTTGGTTGATGCTATATAGCTCATAGGAAATGGATTGCTGCATCTCCGGTTTTGTCTGCGGGCCAATGCCCCAGAAAAGGTCGGGGAACTTGTTATAGAAATTTTCTCCTTTGATGAAGAACCTGTCGTTTTTAAAAATGATGTTATTCTTGATCTGAGCCAGAATTTGTTTTTTCTCGGTATAATCGAGATATGTCTCGGTGTTTGACTGCCGTGTGGTGGTATCTGCTTTCTTGGAGAGTTTGAAAACCTGCAGGTAAAAGAATCCGCCCAAAATGCCTGTTTCCGGTTTTCGGCCCAGTTCAGGTGCTATGACATAACTCTTGTCACGGAATATTCCGGTGATTTTGTGAATAAACGGGAAACGGATTGTGTCTTGTGTTGCCAGCTTTCCGGGATGAAGGGAATCCTTGGCTGTAACCTCTTGCGCCTGAGCTTTATGAAGCATGGACGGGAAGAAAACTGCAAAGAAAAACAGAAGGCGGAAAATCCTTGTCATATCATTGGAACTCAGGCAAAAGTACTTAAATTGTTCCGATTAACGCCTTGTGAATTTTAGCACGCTCCATTATGAATTTGCTTACCTTTACCTGATACTTTTTTCCTGCCCGAAACAATGTCAAAGAAGAAGATTTTATTTCTTGTGGGTTCGCCCAATCAGACGGTACAAATGCACAAGATCTCATCCTATCTGGATGATTACGATTGCTATTTCAGCCAGCTATTTGCCAATCATTTTATGATCCGCGGCACAGTCTGGCTGGGCCTGCTAGATCACACCGTTCTGGCCGGAGAATTCAAAGCAAAAGCCGACAGTTACCTTGCCAAGCATCAGCTTCGAAACGATTACCGCGGAGAAGTTTTTGGCAATAAATACGACCTCGTTGTGGCTTGTACAGATATGATCGTTCCCAAATCCCTGAGCCATATACCCATCATTTGGGTTCAGGAAGGAATGATTGACGAGCTTACCATCGCAGCCAGAATCACCAAAATGTTCCGCCTGCCACGTTACCTGGCCATTGGCACTTCACTAAACGGCTCCTCCAATCTCTGCGACATCTATTGCACAGGATCCGAAGGCTATAAGAACCACATTGTAAAAATGGGGACCGACCGTTCCAAGGTGATCGTGACAGGCATCCCCAACTTCGATAATCTGCGCCAGCACCTCCAGAACGATTTCCCTCACAGAGATTATGTGCTTGTAGCCACATCCGATATACGTGAATGCTACCGCCGCGATAACCGGCCTAAGTTTATCCGGAAAGCTGTCGAGATTGCAAACGGACGTCAGCTCATCTTCAAGCTGCATCCCAATGAAAAGATGGACCGTGCCATTCGTGAAATCAAAGAAAATGCACCAGCCAATACCCTCATCCTAACCGAAGGGAATACAAACGACATGGTTGCCAACTGCTCGGAACTCATCACACAGTTTTCAACAGTCGTGTATGTTGGCATTGTGCTGGGCAAGAAAGTTCACTCTTACTTCCCGCTTGAAGAGTTGCACCGTCTCGTGCCAATTCAAAATGACGGCGTTTCCGCGAGAAATATTGCCGATATTTGCCGCGGATTTATTGAATTTCAGGGAAGCGGCAGCGAGTTCCTCAAACAGTATTCCAATACTAACACTCTTTCTTTTGCAACAGCAAGCTGATATCCTGACCGTCATTCAAGCCAGAAATGGCTCCAGCCGCCTGCCGGGAAAAATTGCTTTGCCTTTATGCTCCAAGCCTCTTCTCGTGCGGATGGTTGAACGTGTGAAACGATCCGAGCTTTGCGGCACTGTTGTGGTTGCCACCACCACCGACTCCTCTGACGATGCCATTCCGGAACTCTGCAGCAAAGAAAACATCCTTTGCTTCCGTGGCCATCCCAGCGATCTGCTCGACCGCCATTACCAGGCCGCACTGGCTTTCAAAGCCCGTATCGTACTGAAAATCCCATCCGACTGTCCGCTCATCGACCCCGCTGTCATTGACAAAGGCATTCGCTATTTCCTGGAATCGCCAGACCTTTATGACTTTGTCAGCAACCTCCACCCTGCCTCCTATCCCGATGGCAATGATGTGGAAGTGATGACGATGGAAGCACTCAGCAAAGCCTGGAGCGAAGCACAGAGACCACTCGAACGGGAACATACCACACCGTATATCTGGGAAAATCCCGACCGCTTTCGCATTGGCAACTTTGCCATGGATGGCACAAAAGATTACTCCATGACACATCGCTGGACCATCGACTACTCCGAAGATTATGCTTTCATTGATGCTGTTTACAAAGAGCTTTATCCGTCGAACCCGCAATTCGGACTCGCTGATATTTTAAATCTGCTCGGCAAACGTCCTG
>DASYGQ010000102.1:0-4482 GCA_035999585.1 Bacteroidia bacterium
TGATTGTCAATAAAAGAATGGTTTTCAGGATTATTTTTTCTGAGTTCATGGGAATGGAATATGTTTAAGCGGCACGCTTTGAAGGCGGGCTTGATTTATTGAATAATGAATGGATTGGATTCAGAGGGTGCTTTCAGCACATACAACAACACATGCAACAATCACACATACCCGGGAAGGAGTGGAGAGGCTGCATACTCCGGGCCATGAGGCAGGAGGCGAGAGGAAGGTGTTGTCTTTTGTCTGGTTTCATTTTGTTTCCGGTTCACCGGTTTGTATGGCTCTTTTGACGAGCTTCGTTGTTTTCTGGCAGCAAATATATATAATCTACCGAAATAGTAGAGTATTTGATAAATATTTTTTGGGGTAAGGGAAAAGAGAAAAGGGATGCGGTTTTCAGGACAGATACAATCAGAAGCGTAACAGAAGGCGTTATTTTTTCTTGGCGGCAGTCCTGGCTTTTTTCTTCAGGCTTGCACGCTTCAGCGCTTTCTCCCGGTCGATCATGTGCTGCAGGCTTGTATTGGAAAGTATATTCAGACTGGCATCCCGTACCTGCCTTGCCACATCACGCAATCCGCAGGTTGCTTCATCCACGCATTCATCGCAGCGTTCGTAAAAATTCAGACTGACACAAGGGATGAGCGAAATGGGTCCGTCTGTCATCCGGATCACGCTGCTGAGCATCACTTCGGAAGGGGGCTTGATCAGGTAATAGCCTCCGCCTGCGCCTTTCTTGCTGCCGAGTATACCCTGGTTCTTCAGCTCAAGTAAAATTGTTTCCAGAAATTTCCGCGGAAGCTTCTCTTCCTCTGCAAGCCAGGAAATAAGCACAGGGCCTTTTTCATAGGTATGCGACAGTGCCAGCAGGGCTTTGATGGCGTATTTGGTTTTCTTTGAAAGCATGAATGGTGTTAAGATAGTAACCCGGGCTATAGTACTTCCTCCAAAACCGGAAGGTTTGCAGGCTCATAAACACTAAGCAGACTCAGGTCCTGAACCGTGCGGCCGCTTGCGTCCTGACTGAACACACTCCTGAATTTAGCACCATAAACGGTTTCGAAATACTTATAGGAATAGCGTGAATTTACGGTTTGTGCAAAAGTATCGTCAAAGCCTGTGAGCAATACCATAAACTCGGCATCGGATTCCTCCAGGTCTTTGGCAGAGAATCCATAAAGCGGACTGTTTTCATTGATGATGTGATTGATCGTCCAGCTCATTGGAAAAAAGTTGATTTTCTTTACTTCCAGATCCAGCGCCCGGAAGCGTCTCACCTTGGTGCCGTTCTCATCTTCCAGCAATGAAACGCTTACACGGCATTCCACATCAATGATCTGGCTGTTCCTGATTTTGTTGGCCAGACGGAATTGAAAAGCCCTGCCCTCCCGGAAAGGAGCGATGATTGCATTTTTACTGAACAGTATTTTGGCATTGGGCCTTGAAAAACGCCCGTATAATATACCCGTGATCAAGGCAAAACCCAATACGCCGAACAATGCTTCAACCGATGCTATCGCATTCATCCAGTGGTTGCCCGGGCTCAGGCCTCCGTATCCAACGGTGGTCAGTGTTTGTGCACTGAAGAAAAAGGCATCGAGGTATTTTCCAAAACCCGTGATTGCATAACTGCCATGCATGTGTTCCATACCTACCGTAAAGTAGAGCAAGGCGAACATGGCATTCATAACCAAAAAGTAAAGAAGCACGATGGTGTTGAACTTAGCCCAGCTCATGGTGATCAGATCGTGATACACGCTGCGCGATTCCCACCGGGATACTTCTTTCCGCTGGATATTGAACGAACCGTCAGGATGAATGAAACGTGTATTGCGGTCGGTAACCTTGCTGCCAAAGCCCAGCTCGTCGGTTTCCTTTTTTTTAGTTCGGTGAAGACTCATGATTCCTTTGGCTAAATAAGCTTATTTCAATTTCGTTTTGAGGTATTTACCGGTATGGGATTCCTTGCATTTGACAAGGTCTTCAGGTTTGCCGGAGAAAAGCAATTGTCCGCCTTCATCCCCGCCTTCCGGCCCCAGATCAATGACCCAGTCGGCACATTTGATCACCTCAATGTTATGCTCAATAATGATGAGCGAATGCCCTTGTGCCAGCAAAGCATCAAATGCAATCAGCAGTTTGCTGATGTCATGGAAGTGCAGCCCGGTGGTGGGTTCGTCAAAAATAAACAGGGTAGGGCTTGCATGCGATCCCAGTCCGATGAACGAAGCCAGCTTGATCCGCTGTGCTTCCCCGCCGCTGAGCGTACTGGACGACTGCCCGAGATGCACATAACCCAGTCCCACATCCTGAAGAGGTTGCAGCTTGTGTATAATTTTTTTCTCAAAAGGTCCTGGTTTTTCCGCCGAAGAAAAGAAAGCAATGGCATCTTCTACTGTAAGATCAAGGATATCGGCAATTGTTTTCTCCCTGTACATCACTTCCAGGGTTTCCATCTTGAAGCGCTTGCCATTGCAGGCTTCACAATTCAGATGGACATCGGCCATGAATTGCATTTCAATGACCACTTCGCCTTCTCCTTCGCATACCTCGCAGCGTCCTCCATCCACATTGAATGAAAATTGTGCAGGTTTATAGCCTCTCATTTTTGCAAGGGGCTGATCGGCATACAGGCCGCGTATTTCGTCGTAAGCTTTTACGTATGTCACCGGGTTGGACCGGGAAGATTTTCCGATCGGGTTCTGATCGATCATCTCCACTGCCTGAATGCTGTTGTAATCGCCTCCGAGCTTGTCGAACGTACCGCTTTGCTCGCCATAACCTCCGTGAATTTTTTTCAGAGCCGGATAAAGTACGCGTTTAACGAGCGATGTCTTACCCGAGCCGCTGACGCCGGTCACCACCGTCAGCACGTTCAGAGGAAAGCGCACATCGATGTTGCGGAGGTTGTTTTCAGAAGCACCTTTTATCTCAATAAAGCTTTTCCAGCTCCTTCTTTTGGACGGAACAGGAATGGAATCTTTGCCGGTGAGGTAACGCGCGGTGAGACTGACCGTTTCTTTCTCCAGCGTATCATGCGAGCCCTGGAACACAAGGTTTCCTCCCAGTGTTCCGGCACCGGGCCCGATGTCGATGATCTGATCGGCGGCACGCATGATCTCTTCGTCGTGCTCCACCACAATCACCGTATTGCCCAGATTTCTCAATGATTTCAGGACATGGATGAGGCGTTCGGTATCGCGTGAATGCAAACCTATACTGGGTTCATCGAGCACATACAGCGAACCCACAAGGCTCGATCCCAGGGAGGTTGCCAGGTTGATGCGTTGCGACTCCCCTCCGGACAAGCTGTTCGAAAGGCGGTTGAGGGTGAGGTATCCGAGGCCCACATCGCTCAGGAATTGCAGACGGTTGGTTATTTCAGTGAGAATGCGTTTGGCAACTTTACTGTCAAAGGCATTCAGTTTGATTGTTTTGAATACCTGCAGCGAGGCTTTGATCTGCATCAGCACAATGTCATTGATCGAATGACCGGCCACTTTCACATACGATGCATCTTTACGCAGCCGTGTGCCTTTGCATTCCGGGCAGGTGGTTTTGCCTCTGTAACGCGAAAGCATCACACGGTACTGGATCTTATAGCTCTGGCTTTCGATGTGTTTGAAAAAAGCATTCAGTCCCCCGAAATGCTTGTTGCCTTCCCAAACCAGCTCACGTTGTTCGCTGGTCAGGTCATGCCAGGGCTTGTGTACGGGGAAATTGAATTTATGAGAGTTGAGCACCAGTTCTTTCTGCCACTCGCTCATTTTCTCGCCGCGCCAGCAGGCGATGGCATCGTCATAAATGCTCAGGCTCTTGTCGGGCACCACCAGATCTTCATCAATGCCGATGACACTCCCGAAACCTTCGCAGTTTTTGCAGGCCCCTACAGGATTGTTGAAGCTGAAGAAGTGCAGGCTTGGTTCTTCAAAGGTGATCCCATCGAGCTCAAACCGGTTGGAGAACGGAATGGATACATTCTTGTCGGGCACATTCACGATACATTCACCTTCCCCTTCGAAAAAGGCGGTCTGCACCGAGTCGGCAATGCGGTTATCCTCTTCCGATTCGGGAGGATTCACGGTGATGCGGTCGATGACGATGAGGATGGGTGTCTTGTCTGAGAATTTGGTCTGCAGGTATTCATCGATGCGAAGAACCTGTTCTTTCACCACGATGCGGGTGAAGCCCTGCTGCATGAGCAGTTCGAGCTGGCGTTTGAGCTCCTTTTCCTTGTTACGCTTGAGCGGAGCCAGCAGCATGATGCGTGTTCCGGCAGGGTAGGAGGCGATCTGCTCCACCACGTCCGACACGGTGTCTCTTTTCACGATTTGTCCGGATACAGGAGAAATGGTCTTGCCGATCCGGGCAAAAAGCAGTTTCAGGTAATCGTATATTTCAGTGGATGTACCCACGGTCGACCGCGGATTACGGGTGTTCACTTTTTGTTCGATGGCAACAGCCGGTGAAATACCTTTGATA
>DASYGQ010000113.1:0-9993 GCA_035999585.1 Bacteroidia bacterium
ATTATTATCTGCGTTTGCAACATACAGGGTATGCTCGTCTTTGCTGAGGGCGACACTGTTGGTGGTGGATCCGGAAGGCGCCTGAGGGTAAAGTGCCGCATTGAGAGTCTCAACAACTTTATCAGTTCTTAAATTTATAACTGAAACGGAGTTGTCATTTGCATTGGCCACAAATAACAGTTCGCTCTTCCGGGCCAGGCACATGTCATTGGGGTGATCCCCTACCGGATAGTCTTTTGTGAAAATTCTTTTCGCCGTATCAAACACTTTTACTTTTGATGCACCCCAGCAGCTGACATAAAGTTTACGGTGATCTGTGGAAAGCAAGCAGGCATACCCTTCGGATGGGAGAGCATATTGCCCCACGACCTTTCGTTGATTGATGTCAAAAATATAAAGCGAATTATTTTCTTTTGTGACTACATACAAGAGTTGGGTTTTATCATCAATCGCAAGACCTGCCGGTGATATTTTTTCAGGCCATGCTTTGCCAAGGCGGAGTGTGTCGTATGGCGTGAGATGTCCCTCCTTAATTCCGAGCTGAAGAATGAAATTATCATTTCCACCGGAAGCAAAGAGAAAATGTTCATCAGCGCTGAAAGTCAGTCCCAGCCATGCTGCATGTACCCGAATACTGTCAACTACCTTTAGTCCTGCAGGATCTATCAGTTGAATATTTTGCTGGCTTTGTCCGTTATTGGTCACAGCCATCCATTTGCCTGACGATGAAACGGACATCGCAAGGGGCAAGTCACCAAGAGAAATGGAGGTTCCTGCCGGGCTCAGAGACCAACCATTGGGAAGCCTTATACTGGCATCCGGAGCCTGAGCACAGGCATCGGACAGCTGAATAAGAACAATAAGACAAGGAAGGCAGAGGCGGGCTTTTAGATATTTCATAAATAAAATTTATTGTTTACCTGTTGAAAGTATAAAATTCACGCATTGTCCAGTGGATTGAGGCTTTATTTTCATGTTAAGCTTTCGCAGGTGGATTAGCTTGAATTTTCAGCCTATTTTATTTAAATTTGAGGAAACCACCCAGCTTGGGGTAATTCTAAATTAAATACTTATCAAAGCGCTAATGAGCCTCGCTAAAATAATATTCCATGAATCACAATGAAACCATTAAAGCCTTACTCAAGAACAGAGGTGTTTTCCATCACTTGCTGACAGGGACAGATAAAGAGCAATATAACTGGAAATCACAACCCGACTCCTGGAGCCTCCTGGAAGTATTATGCCACCTTCATGATGAAGAAAAAGAAGATTTCCGCGCACGCCTGAAACACACCTTGAAAACACCTGACCTTCCACTTCCTCAGATCAGCCCGGATCAATGGCCCCAGGAGCGCAAATACCACGAATGGGATTTTGAAAGCACACTTGAAAAATTTCTCCAGGAACGTGTTCAAAGTGTCGAGTGGCTCAGTGAACTGAAATCTCCGGCCTGGGATAATACCTGCCTCCACCCTAAAATAGGCCCTCTGACAGCGGAACTGTTCCTGGCTAATTGGCTCGCCCATGACTACCTTCACATCCGGCAAATCACCCGGCTTAAGTTTGAATACCTGAAAGATCACTCCAAAATGGATCTGGCTTATGCTGGGACCTGGTAAAGAAAGATCCAATAAGTTCCACTGATAATTTCGAACAAATGGAAAGCTTAAGTCCCAATATATTTGTCAAAGACATCAACCGAACCATTGAATTTGATACCAATCTTGGTTTCCGTCTTGAAATGACAGTTCCGCCTGCCGTAGAATCCAAACCCTTTGACTGGGCAATGCTGTCCTGCGGAAAAGTCACATTCATGTTTCAGACCTTTGAAAGCCTGGGCAAAAATCTCCCGGATATCAGCAGAAGCCCGGGAGGCTCTTTACTCCTTTATATCAAGGTAAAAGGAATTCTTGAGCTTTTCAAGAAAATGGAAGGGACACCTTCCCTTCTCACACCACTTGAAAAAACTTTTTACGGTGCCACCGAATTCAGCATTAAAGACTGTAACGGATATGTTCTTACTTTTGCAGAGGATTTGTAAAAAAGAGGTTCTGCCCAACTTTCAATGTTATACTTATAAGTTATGACCGATCTCCGTTCCGATACAGTAACACGACCGACAAAAGGCATGCTGGAAGCCATGTTTTCAGCAAAAGTAGGTGATGATGTTTTCAATGAAGACCCTACTATTCAGGCACTGGAAGAAAAAACGGCTACCCTTTTCGGAAAAGAAGCGGGTATTTTCTGCCCTTCCGGAACGATGACCAATCAGATTGCCATTAAAGTACATACCCAGCCTGGTGATGAAGTCATTTGCGAAAGCACCTGTCACATTTATAATTTTGAAGGTGGTGGCATCTCCTTTAATTCAGGAGCCCAGGCCAAATTACTGACTGGCGACAGAGGCCGGCTTCAGGCGATGCAGGTGGAAGAAAACATCAATGCTTCTTATGACTGGCTGACCCATACGAGCCTTGTTTCCATTGAGAATACCTGCAACAGAAGTGGGGGCAGTTTTTATTCCCTGGCAGGCATGCGCGAAATCAGTGAAGTCTGCATCAAGCACAACCTCCGTTTTCACCTCGATGGCGCACGTATTTTCAATGCATTGGTAGAAACGGGTGATACCCCGCATGCCGTGGGGCAGTTATTCGATTCTGTTTCAGTCTGTCTGTCGAAGGGCTTGGGCGCGCCGGTAGGCTCTGTATTGCTTGGCAGCCGTGAATTCATTGCTAAGGCTAGAAGAGTACGCAAAGTGTTTGGCGGCGGAATGAGACAGGCCGGATACCTTGCTGCGGCCGGCATTTATGCACTTGACAACCATGTAGCAAGGCTGAAAGAGGATCACAAAAGAGCGAAAGCTCTTGCTGATGCACTCAAAAAACTTCCTTTCGTTGAAAATATTTTACCCGTAGATACGAACATTATCATTTTCACTTTGTCAGAAAAAATGAAAAGCGATGATATGGTTGCAAGACTGAAAGCAGACAATATTATTTGCAGTGGCTTCGGCAAACAAACGATTCGGTTTGTTACTCATCTCGACTTCACGGACGATATGCTGGAAAAGACAATTACTGCACTCAAAGCCCTTTGAAGGCAAAAAGATCTTTCAGAAAAATGGTTCGCCTTCAGGCTTCACAAGGTCTGCGCATGTCAACAAACGTAAGCCACCAGGATCCTTTGATAAGCGAGAAATAATAGGTGTAATTATTGGTGATCAATACCGTCCGTGTGATCGTTTGCGCTGAACGCGCCACCAGGTCAGACTTATCTTTGCTGAGGTTGCAATACTCCCACACTTTGGAATCTTTAAGGGTATTCACTTCCCTTGTGAAGCATCCCGTTTTCGTATACAGATCCTTTGCATTGCAATCAATTTTGGGCAATTCTTCATCCTTGGGATCGCAAATTAAAACCTGGCCGTCGAAATCATAAAACGCTTTTTTATGAAGTGTCTTATAATTCGCAAAATCCCTAACATTCGTGATCTTGGGAAGGGCACCATTCGATTCAATGATATTCAATCCGAATTCCGGGTTAATGACCTTATTGAGTAGTGAATCGGCATGAAGTGAAACCAGCTTCACGAAGGCGCTGTAAAACCATTTAAACTGGCGGATATCAGAAGGTGGCGGAATCTCTTCCGTGAGTGTGTGTTTACGTATAGCTATTGAGTCGGACACTTCTTTTTCTTTGGGAGCTTTATTTTCAGAGCAAGCCGAAATCAGAAAAACAAACAGAAGAGGAAGGATACATTTTTTCATGACAGAGAATATTTATTAGTCTAAGTTATTCATTTCAGCCTTGCTCCCGAACCCGTAATAAAAAATAAACACAGGTTATTCCTGCTGCTATAGCACTGGCCATCAATGCCACTGAAGAACCGGCCATCTGCCAGGCAAGGCCTGTAAGGGTGCTAGCCACAACTGCAGCAACACTGGTTGCCCCAGCCAAAAATCCAATGGCCGTGGCTGTTTCACTTTTGGGCACAAGTTTGGATACCCATGCTTTTGATACTCCATCAGTGGCAGCGGCATATAATCCGTAAATAAAAAAGAAAATGTAAATAAGGGTAGTGTCTCTGGTCAAAGCCATGCCTGCATAAGCAATCACAAAGAAGAAAAGACCGAGGCAAAGACTGACCTTCATTCCGGCCTTATCAGCCAGCATACCCATAGGCATTGAGAACAATGCATAGATCAGATTATAAAAAACATATGCCAGGATGACGTGTGTATCGCTCAGTCCATGCTGCTTTGCAATCAACAGGAGAAAAACATCGGAACTGTTGAACAATGCAAAAAAGACAAGAGCTCCGGCCAGTTTTTTATATCCGTCACCCGATTGTTTCCAGTAAGTCAGAAAGGAAAAGAACGGCTTGCGTTCCTTTGCAGGAGAAATATCCAACTTTTTTTCCCTGACCAGAAAGGTACAGGCAACACCTGCCAGGCCTGGAAGCAAGGCTGCCAGGAACAGTACCGCATATTGTCCGGGATGATGCCAGAGCCAGATGATGGCCATTAATGGACCGATGACCGCACCTGTTGTATCCATGGCCCTGTGAAAGCCATAAACCTTACCTCTGTTTTCGGGAAGGCATTCATCCGAAAGAACCGCATCCCGGGCACCGGTGCGTATACCCTTTCCAAGCCTGTCGGTCACCCGGCATGCAAGAACCCAGAATGGCTGAACAAACAAAACCAGCAAAGGCTTTGACAGGGCACTCATCAGGTATCCGAGTTGTACAAAAGGCATTCGGCGGCCCTTATCATCCGAGAGCTTACCAAAATATCCTTTCGAAAGCCCGGCGGTGGCTTCTGCAAGCCCTTCGAGAATGCCAATCCAAAGGGCTGTGTAACCAATGGACTTGAGGTAAACAGGCAATACCGGATAAAGCATTTCACTGGAAATGTCAGTAAACAGACTAACAAATCCCAAAAGGAGGATGCTTCTGTTCAGTATCCTTCCTGCTGCTTTCATTTGGATGGGCTGACAAGAGCCGGGATGGGCTTACCTGTGCAGCCGTTTGGGAAAGGAATATCGAGCATCATAGATATAGTCGGAGCTATATCAATTGTATGAATCAGATCGGCCGTGCTTCCGGGATGGATATTCCAGCCATACCAGAGCAGGGGCACATGTGTATCATAACTGTAGGCTGAACCGTGCGTGGTTCCTGTTTGTTTTTCAGATTCGATCCAGGCTGGCTGGAGATTTACCATGACATCGCCTGAGCGCTTGGGGACGTATCCGTTCTGAACAAAGCTGCGAATGTCCTCTGAACTAAAGCTGGTGTTTTTGAGCGCGTGTGCAGTAACGCAGCTTGCCACTCCCGGAAAACGGATCATAAAATCAGCAACTTCATCTTCCAATTTATTTTCCTGAATATTTTTTTCTGCAATGACTTTCTGATCAAGGTAAATTTCCTGATTTGTGTATGCCAACACAAGTGTGTCACCGTATTTTCCGTGCAACATGTGCTTCAGCGAGTCCATCGAGGAATGGTAGGCAAAATAGCCCGCTGGTATTTTCCTGTCGATCAGGTATTGAGGTACATCCACCACTGCATGGTCTGCAGTCAGAAAAAGAAGCACATTGTCTTTTCCGATATAACCATCCAGAAATTTCAAAAGCTCGGCCAGATCCTTGTCCAGTCTCAGATAGGTATCTTCCAGTTCGATGGAATGCGGGCCGTATGCGTGTCCAACATAATCCGTGGAGGAAAAACTGATGGTCAGGAAATCGGTTGCAAATCCTTTTCCGAGGCTTTCCTGGTTGATTGTTTCAATAGCAAAATCCTTTGTGAGTGAATTTCCGAACGGAGTGCTCCGGATCAGGTCCAGTTCTCCGTTGGCAGCCATCAGTTCGGGTAATTTATGCGGAAATACAGGGGCAGCCTCTCCCTTTAGTTTGCCTTCGTATTTTGAATTATCCTCTGTGCTTTCAATATATTGATCGCCTGAAAGTAATGTGTTCCAGTTCTGACTCATGTATTTTCTGGGCAATTCCTTCTTATTGAAATTCTCAACCCAGGCTGGCAGTTCCTTCATGTAATAGGTGCTTGTGATCCAGACGCCTGAGGCATCATACCAATAAGCAGCATTCGCAGTATGGCCCGCAGGCAGAATGGCACCGCGGTCTTTCAAGGCGACTCCAATCGTTTTCGAATAAAAATTGGAAGCCTGATGCACTTCATCAGTGATGGTATTTGCAATCATATTCCTCGGCGACATTTTTCCAGCGTTGCCGGGAGCTCCAACCGTGTTTACTGTTTTGTCCTCTGAGCAATAAATGCTTGCGTTTTTGGTCCGATCAAACCAGTTATTGGCAATGATACCATGCACACAGGGTGTTGTGCCTGTGTAAATGGATGTATGACCCGGGCCTGTATAGGTTGGTGTATAATTGTAATTTGTATTGCGGCAGTTATAGCCCTGGTTCATGAGTCGTTTAAATCCGTCATTCCCAAACTTATCCATGAACCGGTAGAGGTAATCATAACGCATCTGGTCTACTACAATGCCCACAATAAGTTTAGGCTTTTTACGAGTTTCGGCAGGCTTTGCTGAAGAAGGCTTGGTTTGCGCATTGATTGCCAGGACCGGTAGTAAGAATAGAATGGTGATGATTTTTTTCATGTTCGATAGGTTCAGTATATATGATGGCATCCCAATCTAAATGGCAGGGCTGCTTTTGATCAGGGAAAAAATGATTGTAAAACAAACGCTAAGGCTCAGGACAATATTCAGGATGGCCATCATGTTATTACCGGTACGAATGAGCTCAACGGTTTCGAAACTGAAAGCCGAAAACGTGCTGAAACCTCCGCAAAAACCGGTTATGACAAAAAAGCGCAGCCATGGCTGAGCAATTATTTTATCTGAAAACAAGCCGATAGTTAAGGCAAGTATCAGACAGCTTAAAACGTTAGAAATGAAAGTAGCCAAAGGAAAAGAAGTGAACGACATCCTGCGGACGGTTTCTGATATGCCGAACCGGGCAAGACTCCCGAGGCCACCTCCTATAAAAACAACAAACAACTTCGTCATAGTCTGCATTTTATCAGAATCAATCAGGCCTGTAGCGCAATGGATTTTTTGTTCACGATCATGGAATAAACCTTAAAGAAAAGCCAGCCAAGCAATATTCCGAGCAATGCACCTCCTCCGACATCGGCGGGGTAATGCACACCAAGATAAATCCTGCTGTACGACACTACAACTGCCCAGCTGAACATCAGCCAGGCGAGGTATTCGTATTTTACAGAAAGAAGCAAGGTAATGAATGTGGCAAGGGCAAATGAATTGGCTGCATGGGAAGATACAAATCCGAAGTTTCCTCCACAGTGATTCAGTGTATGAACAAGATTGCTGATTTCGGGGTTGTGGCAGGGCCTTAGACGCTTTACCGTATTCTTCAGGAATCCCGACAATTGATCACTGGAAGTGATGAGTAATGAGATTAGGAGTATCAGGAGCCAGCTTTGTTTCCGGAAATAATAAATCATCAGGCCCAGGATTACCGCATAAAAGGGGATCCAGATATACTCATTGCTCATCCAGTACATAACATTATCCATTTGCGGATTGTGATGCTGGTTGAGCAGGAGAAACAGTTTCCTGTCGAGACTTTTCAGTGTTTCAGCGAATGCCAAAGAATCGGATCTTTTTGAATAACGAAATTAACAATTATTGCTCAAACATTTTCATTCAGGCTGTTCCAGATCTGGTCTTTCAGCTCAACAATCCCTTGTCCGGTTTGAGATGAAAAGAACAAAAAAGGCACGGTCTTCTTTTCTTTAAAGCGCTTATTCATGTCTTTCTTCATGGCTGTCAGCAGCTCCTCATCAAGCATATCTGCTTTGGAGATACCCAGGATGCGTTTCTTATCGAGCAGTTCAGGGTTGAACATTTTCAGTTCATTGAGAAGAATTTTATAATCTTTGATTATATCACTGCTATCGGCAGGGACCAGGAACAAAAGCATTGAATTTCTCTCAATGTGACGCAAAAAACGCAGGCCAATACCTTTTCCTTCGTGAGCTCCTTCAATGATGCCGGGTATATCAGCCATGACAAAAGAGCGGTAATCGCGGTACTTAACAATTCCAAGATTGGGCACCAGTGTGGTGAAAGGATAATTCGCGATTTCCGGTTTTGCAGCGGACACAACAGAAAGCAGAGTTGATTTACCGGCATTTGGAAAACCAACCAAGCCGATATCGGCAAGTAATTTCAGTTCCAGGATTTTCCAAATTTCCTGACCCGGTTCTCCGGGTTGCGCAAAGCGTGGTGTCTGTTGTGTTGGCGTTTTAAAATGTTCATTTCCTTTGCCTCCTCTGCCACCCGGCACGAGGATACGTTCTTCTCCGTCTTCCGTGATTTCAAACATCACCTCACCAGTTTCGGCATCGCGGGCAACAGTTCCCAAAGGCACTTCAAGAATTTCATCCTTTCCTTCTGCTCCGGTGCGGAGAGCGCTTCCCCCCTTTTCTCCATCGGTACCCAAAACGTGTTTCCGGTACTTGAGGTGAATGAGCGTCCATATTTGCTTGTTACCGCGCAGGATGATATGTCCTCCTCTTCCTCCGTTGCCGCCGTCGGGACCGCCTTTGGCGGTGAGCTTGCTTCGGTGAAGGTGTACAGAACCGGCACCACCGTCTCCGGAGCGGCAGCATATTTTCACATAATCTACAAAATTTGAATCCACGTTGTTTTCCTTTCTTACAAAAATAACCCCGACTCACCGGCCGGGGTTAAAGATGAATGGTATGTAAGTAATCGGCCAGCCTTTATTTCCGGCCCTTTTTCTTCGTCACTTTCTTTGCTGCACTCTTCTTCGCCACGGGTTTCTTGGAAGTCGTTTTCACAGCTTTTTTAGCAACCTTTTTCGCAGGAGCTTTTTTAGCTGCCTTCTTCACCACAGCTTTCTTTTTCACCGGTGCTTTTTTTGCGGTCTTCTTGGCGCTTGCTTTTTTGGCGGGCTTCTTCGCTGTCTTCTTGGGAGCCGGCTTGGAAATGGCTTTCTCTGGAACCTTTTTAACCGGAGGTTTCGCTGTTGCTGCAGGCTTGGCTACAACTGTTTTCTTTGTCACGGCTTTTGACGCGGCCGCCTTTACAGCTGCTGCATCTGATTCCTTCTTCAACGTAAGATTGGCCTTGATTTCTTTTTCAGCAGCCAGTTTGCGTTGTTTGGCTTCTTCCGGAGAATCAGCCGGAACAACGACCGGGTTATAATGTCTGGGATAATCTTCAATCATGGCATGTGAACCATGACTTCCCTGACTCATATCAATCACACTGCAAAGTTCATCAAAGATTTCATCAACACTTCCGACACCGTAAACCGAATAATATTTACCCTGCCCTGAGTAATATTCCTTCACAGGGGCTGTTTTAGTATTGTATTCCTCAATGCGTTTCTTGAGAATGGACGGATCCTGATCATCCAGTCGGCCTGATTCCAAACCTCTGGCCATGATTCGTTTCATCAGCTCACCTGTTTCCACTTCCAGTGCAAGCATCATGTGAATGGAAGTATTCCGCTCGCTCAGCAATTTATCGAGTGCTTCAGCCTGAGCTGTTGTACGGGGAAATCCATCAAATATAAAGCCGTTGGCGTGTTTGTTATAATCAAGCTTGCTCCTGATCATTCCAATTACAATATGATCTGGCACCAAAATCCCCTGGTCCATCAATTGTTTTGCTTCAAGCCCAAGATAAGTGCCCTGTTCCACTTCAGCACGAAGTATGTCTCCTGTGGAAAGATGAACCAGATGATACTTATCAATCAGTTTTTTCGACTGAGTTCCTTTTCCTGCACCGGGAGGACCGAATAAAACAATGTTTAACATGCGAAAGGTTTATTGTTTGGTTTGTGTGAACGTGCGAAAGAACGAAAAGCGATGATTGTGTGATGCCTGAAAGCGCTTATTTTGCCTCACAATATTAGAAAAATTCCTTCAAAAATCACACTGCGGTGTAAATATCT
>DASYGQ010000116.1:0-5332 GCA_035999585.1 Bacteroidia bacterium
CATAGTGTATGCAGGATATACAACAAGTTTTGGGGCTGGATTACAGGACATGTATTTCATCAAGCTTGCGAATGATTCCATTGTACAAAACTATACCCTAAAAAATCGTTTTTATACGGATAGCCTTCTGCCGCAAAGTATACTCGATCTTTTCAGTTCCCATAATTTCGATGACCAGGGTCTTTGCGTATACCCTAACCCTTCCAGCACAGAAGTTAATTTTGGAATCCAGAATAAAAATTTCGGAACACACCATTTTAACCTTTTGATTTCGGATCTCACAGGAAAAGAGGTTTTTACGAAAACAGACTTGTGTACCGAGTCATTTACGATACAGTGTGACCTGAACAACGGAACTTATTTTTATTTCCTTCAAGACGAAAAAGGGCAACATTTTCAAGGGAAACTAGTGATTATCCATTAATCGAATTTCGTGACACTCCAAAAAGGCTTTCTCTCCGTTTTCTGTTTAACGCTTATTTTTCAGGTACTTGTTTTGCTGTTTTTTGTTACAGGGCTGCTGCTAACCGGCAAAACGTTTTTTCTTCAGGAACAAAATTTCCTGAATTGGGATGCAATCCATTATCAAACGATCAGGGATCAGGGTTATTCAGGATTTCTGGTTGCCTTCTTTCCTCTTTTCCCTTTCGTCTGGAAACTTTCTCATTTGGGTGCCTGGGGAATTAGCATAGCTAACGCATTGATCTATATGCTTTCCTTTTCATGGATTGTGACCGAGTTCGGGATTTGCCGCAGGGAGCAATTTTTGCTGCAATCTTTGCCTTCCATGATATTCATGTTTATCCCTTTTACCGAATCGCTTTTTTTCTTCTGTTGCACATTGATTCTAATTGGCTTGCACCGCGACAAAATCAGCATGGCAGGTATTGGCTTCCTTTTGTCCAGCCTCTGCCGGCCAACCACCTATGTCTTCCTCCCGGCGGTTCTGATTGTTGTCTTCCTTTGCCGGAAAGACATGCGTTCATTTTGGAAACAAAGCATGGTCTTTTCCTTTTTGTTGCTTTTAGGCTTATTCATTACGGTGTGGGTACATTTTTATTTTACTGGCAAATGGTTTGTTTTTTTCGAAGCTCAGAAAGGATGGAACAACTCGTTCAGGATGCCGCATTTTCCTTTGAGCTCATGGGCAGGAAACAATATCGGACGTTTGGATGGAACAGCTTTTTTTTGTGGCATGGTTGCGGCTGGAACCTGCCTTTATTGGATTATTGGTTACCTGCGCGGAACTCAATTAAGAGTGTCGCCTGAAGTATTATTTTCCGTCTGTTACCTGGCAGGAATATCATTGGTCATTCTGATGTTCCGGGGTGGCAGCCTTTTCAGTCTGAACAGATTTGTATTTGCGACACCCTTCTTTCTTTTAGCGGCGCATTATTTCATTCGTCACCAGGCTTTTAGTCTAAGACATGTCATCTATGTTTTTTTTGGTGTCAGCTTGTTTTGGCTCCTTTTTGGAAGTTATGTCCATATCCAGGCTCTTCTGAAATTCGAAGCGCTTACGCTTTACATGCTCCTGCCTTTTTTAATTGGAAATCCGAACAAATGGATTGCCCGATTATCATACACAGCGTTTGTAACAGGAAATGCACTGTTGCAGGCTTATTTCCTTTTCCGGTTTCTTGGAAACCAATGGGTGGGATAAGAATGGCAGAGGACGCTGTTCTCTTAATGCTCTCCGGTATAATACAAAGTCAATCCTGCAATCGGCGATTCGGCAATGGTGCCTAACAGAATTCCTTTTTCTTCAGCAATCCTTCGCAGGATATTACTGTACCAGAATGCAACTGAACCAGTGCAATTGAATTTAAGATGAGGTGCATCATACCGGCAGATATGCAATTCGAAATAACGACGAAAACCCGTTGCAACCAGTTCGACGCAATAAGGCTCCGAAATATTCTGATAGACGAATTTGCTGAAAGAAGCTAAAAAACGATTGGGGTTAGGTTCTTTGTATACTTTTCTCAACGCATCCTCCAATGTCAACGAAAACCGGGATTCGAATTTCGTCCGCACGATTTCCGGCATTTCACGATTAAAATAATCCGACACTATTCTCTTGCCAAAATAAGCTCCGCTGCCTTCATCTCCAAGTATGTATCCTAACGAAGGTTGCTGGCTGACAATTGTTTTTCCATCAAACAAACAAGAGTTCATGCCCGTGCCCAGAATACCTGCAATACCGGGAGAGTGCCCGCAGAGGCCATGTGCTGCTGCAAGCAAATCGCTGTAAATGCATATGCTGGCTTTTGGAAAAATGGAAACCAGTGCATCAGAGATTATTTTGCAGGAACTTTCATTGCCACATCCTGAGCCATAAAAAAACAATTGAATGCTGGGATCATCAAGCAGGGGCATCAAGGAAGGTAATAGCTCGGCCCGAATTGCATCGGCGACCTGAATGGAAGTGTGGAAATATGGGTTGAGCCCCTGAGAACTGAACTGATGGATGTGACCTGTTGAATTGATGTAGCGCCAATCGGTTTTGGTTGAACCACTGTCTGCAATAAGTATACTTTTCGCCATGAAAAATTAAATTAAAAGTGCTCAACCCTGATTGTTTATTTATTTTTTGACGCCTGCCTGCTTTCGGCTTCTCTTTTGCTTAGTATATAGCAACAAATCTTTTCCTCCTGTTTACTATCCAGGTGCGCTTTGCGGGCCATGCCTGGAATGATTTCGATCCAATCACTTTCTGAATATTCCAATGGTTTATAGAGTTCATGGCAGCGGACACAGTTCACTGTGTATAAACGATACCCCTCTTTGAGGGATTGAACAGTGACATCCGGCCAGTGAGAGGAGGCTATTTCAAGTTCCGGTTTGGAGGGAATATATTCTTTTGATTTGCAGCAATAAACACAGAGAATGCCTGCTGTAATAAACAAATAAGCTATTCGTTTACAGGAAAAGAAAAGAGATGGATACAAGGATCCGAATCTGGAGATTCGTGAAAAAAAAACGGTCTGTTGCCGGAATTGTTTTTTCAGGAGAATAGAAATTTATTAGACCCAAGCAAATCGTTTCGGACAGCATACAAGACAAGACCAGCGGTGTTGTTAACCTGAAGTTTGTTCATGATATTCTTGCGGTGCGTGGTTACAGTATGCGTGCTCAAAAATAGTTTCTCGGCTACTTCCTTATTGCTCAAACCTTCTGCAACCAGCCGGATGATTTCAATTTCGCGTTCGGTAATGTGCAACCCGGTGCAGGAAGTATCCGATGAAACATCATCTGAAGCTTCATTCACCAAATGGTCAAGAATCCGGCCGCAAAGAAATTTTTGATTTTGAGACGTCTTGTAAATCGCTTCAATGATTTCTTCCCGATCGCACTCCCTTAAAAGGAAACTGACTGCACCGGCATCCAAGGCCTTCGTAATCTCAGTTTTGCTCCTTGGATCTGTAATGACCAAAATTTTAGATTCCGGGAGAATACGGGATATGACCTTAATAATCTCCATCCCTTCCGGGAAATGATTGTAATCGGCGATAACCACATTGGGCTGATGAAGAAGCAAAGCCTCCTTCAGTTCATCCATAGTTAGGGCAGAAGGCATGAGTTCAAAACCATCATGCTCGGATACAAGTGCCTCTATGCCCTTGCGAACCAAGTAATTGGGTTCGGCTGCCAAAATGCGAAGTTTCTGCACCATAATTATTTAGAATAATTTTAAATAAGATACAAATGTAACCGGCAATGTTGAATCGTGCAAGTGATCCGACAAATCTTTTCATCCTGAAAATGAATCATTTTAAAAAAAACGAAACTATTCATCCACATTTATCTTCAGTCCCTCATAGGCAAGAACTGAATTGGGGAAGACGGAGCGTGCTTCATCCAAAAGAGGCTGAAGATCAGTGTACCGAGCTGAATAATGGCCAAGAATGAGCTTACCTACGCCGGCCTGCAACGCCACCTTCCCGGCATCCATGGCAGTACTGTGATGTGTTTCCTGAGCCCTCTTACGCATTTCCTCCGTGAATGTGGATTCGTGGTAGAGCACCGTTGCGTTCCTGACCTGATTGATCACTTCCTGATCATAGCAGGTATCGGAGCAATATGCATAACTGAACACAGGCAGACATGCATAAGCAAGCTGGGAATTGGGGATACGTGAACCTTCCGGGCTGACATAATCTTCTCCGTTCCGAATCGGCTGGATTGCAGAAACCGGAATGCGGTATTCTTCCAATGCCTCCTTCTTCAGATTTCGCGGCTTTGGTTTTTCGGTAAAGAGAAACCCGCAACAGGGAATGCGGTGATTCAGGATAATTGTTTGAACAGTAAGTTTTTCATCTTCAAAAATGAGTTCCTGCCGGTTTGTGTCATGAAACCTGTAATGAATCATATAATTCAGGACCGTAGCTGAATGCTTCAGCTGTACTTGAATGATCTCATCCAAACCTGCCGGGCAATACAAGTGAAGTTCGCGGGTCCTTCCGAGCAAGTGCATGGATGACAACAAGCCCATCAACCCAAGATAATGGTCACCATGAAGATGGCTTATAAAGATGTGGTCAATGCGCTGGAATTTAACTTTGAATTTTCGAAGCTGAATCTGTGTGGCTTCACCGCAATCAATTAAAAAAAACCGCCCGGCTACCTGAAGGAGCTGGGCGGTTGGATTTCTTGTTGATGTTGGCGTTGCAGAACTGCAACCCAGAATAGTTAATTCGAATTGCGACATCAGTGTGCAGAAACTATCATTCTGCGGGAAATTGTTTTATCTCCGCTTCTTATTGAATACAAATAAATACCTGAAGTAAGAACCGATGTATCAAGAGTGTATTTGTTGTTTCCTTTATCTGAATGAATCATTTTGGAAGTGATCAGGCTACCAAGAACATTGTAAACTCTGAATTCAACATTGTCTGCAACCGGCATCCAGTAATGAATATCAGTAGATGCGTCAGCAGGATTAGGTGAGTTTGGCTGAACATTGAATTTGTCATTTTCATTCTCAATAATGCCAGCAGCCATCGGCAATACCGTTATGTGATAATATTTGTTTGTTCCAGGCTGGTTGACAGTACCTACAACAGGTACCGTAACATTTGAATGATAATATACAGTGATGGGGAATTTTCCATTATTGGATGGCCCGCCTGTTTCTTCTGCAACAGTTGGCATTCCTGTCAGCAGGATGCATCCGTTTGATCCGCCAGGGAAATTGCCATTCGTGGGATTTGTTGTATAGCTAAACCCGGAAGGCAGTCCTTTTACACTGTCAAGCTGGATGTAGTTAACATGAATGGTTCCATAAGGCTGAACCACTGTATCTTTTGGAGTACGAACCTGAACAACAGTG
>DASYGQ010000138.1:0-18163 GCA_035999585.1 Bacteroidia bacterium
GTTTCGCAGGCTCTGTTTCACGATACTATGGAAGTGAATGGTGCAACAACGGGAATGGAAACGGCGTCAATTACAATTATACGGACAGCTATACCTGGACCTATTTCCTGATTGGTGCAAGAGGCGCTTACCACTTCGGCCGATTTATCAAAGTGGACAAGCTGGATGTATATGCAGGATTGCTGCTGGGCAACGATTTTGCGCATGAATCCTATTCCACCACATCACCCTGCTCCGATCACGTCAGATACAACGATGTGCCGTACGGAGGGTTTTTCTGGTCCATCTATGGCGGGGCACGTTACCATTTCACAAACCGTTTTGGGGTATTCGGAGAGTTGGGATATGGTGTGAGTTACCTGAATGCAGGAGTAACCTTCAAATTCTGAAGCTCTATTTCCTCAGTTCAAAATTCTTTCCAAGATATACTCTTCTGACCTGTTCGTCATTGGCAAGCTCTTCTGCGGTGCCGGCTTTCAGGATGCTTCCTTCAAAGAGCAGATAAGCACGTTCTGTGATAGAAAGTGTTTCATGTACATTGTGATCGGTGATGAGGATGCCAATATTTTTTTCTTTCAGCTTGGCTACAACCGCCTGAATATCTTCTACAGCAATCGGGTCCACACCGGCAAAAGGTTCGTCAAGCAATATAAATTTAGGATCAACAGCCAGGCAGCGGGCTATTTCAGTCCTTCTCCGCTCTCCGCCTGAAAGTCTGTCACCCAGGTTTTTCCGTATATGCTGGAGGCCGAATTCCTCAAGCAGCATTTCCAGTTTTTCCCTTTGCTCATCTTTGCCTAAAAGGGTCATTTCAAGAATGGCTTTGATATTGTCTTCCACACTCAGCTTACGGAATACGGAGGCTTCCTGTGCAAGATATCCGATTCCCAGCTGGGCCCGGCGATACATCGGTTCCTGTGTGATATCAGTATTGTCAAGGAAGATTTTTCCCTCATTCGGTTTAATCATGCCCACAACCATGTAAAACGAGGTTGTTTTACCCGCGCCATTGGGTCCAAGCAGCCCCACAATCTCGCCCTGCCTGACTTCAAATGAAACGCCTTTGACAACCGTGCGGCTTTTGTATTTCTTAACGATATTATCTGCGCGAAGCAACATGGACTTGAGGATTAAATTTTCAAAACACAAACTGAATGGTTCCCCGAAGGCCAAATTTAGCAATGTTCGGGTGATTTAGATAGGATAATCTCCAAAGAGCATCGATCCGGAAAAGCCTGAGTATATTTTCGATGCCTGCGCCCACCTCATAATAAGGGCCCTGATTGAGTGATGAAAGCGTGGATGGGAAATTCAGAAGACGGCTGTTTGCATCGCTGACGGAACCTGCCAGATATTTCCCGCTGACCACTTCCCTCCATTTTAATTTGCGCATAAGCGGAATATGATTCAGAAAAAAGCCGTCGAAATGATGCTGCGCCTGAAACGTAATATACTGATCACTCACAAATTCATAATAGTTCATCATATTGAATGCATAAGGGTCATAGACATACGTTTCATTCCCTCCATGAAGCTCGAGTAAAGGATAAGGTGCAGCACCGAAAACTTTTCCGGCCTGTATCAGGTAATCCACGTAACCAATCGGAGGAATCCGGATACGGTCGGTCACTTTGAGAGCGACCTTGTCATACGAATAATTGCTTCCAAAAGCATTCCGTATTCCTTTTGTATAGATGAGCTGAGGGATCGGGTATTTGGTTCCTGTTGGGATGTGAGAAAAAGTACCGTCGATGTATTTTTCATTCCAGGCAAGACGTGTGATGATTGTAATTTCAGTTGTTTTAATGTTATCAAGAGTCTTCAGGGCTCCATCGCGGTCATAGTATTGATATTGAAAATCAGAAATGGGTGTCATGGTACGGTTTGTAAAAAAGAGCTTGGTGCTGAACCCCGTAAACCATTCCCGCTCGTAATATGCTTCGAACTGTTGCACATTGGTCATGTTCCGGATGGGAGAGCGGCGCAGCAGGGAAACAAAAAAATTATCCTGTGTAAAGGCATTCTGGCTCTGGCCCAATAATTCGTAGTCGCTTTTGTATGACATGCCCACCAGCTGCCTTGGGCTTTTGGTAATAAAAGTACGGAAGCCCAATTTGTATTTAAACTGTTCATCCTTTAATCCGTAAGCGCAATAGCCATTCAGCTCATACCATTTACTGAATTTGTCGCTGGTTCTTCCTCCCAGTCTGATTCGCCCACCTTCAATGCGGTTCGTACTGAAAATGCTGTAGTACGGTCCGATTTCAAAATTTCCGACAGGCTTGTATCCTTTTGCAAGGGTCAGAACAATGTCGTACCAGGTCTTGTAAAAAGGTAATTTTTGAATCGTATCCATGAGCTGATAAATGCCTTGCTCATTTTTGGAAAGCGAATCGGGTCTGGCTTTCACCCAAAATGCATCGGGTTTCTCGGGATCCGCATCCACAACGAGGTTGTGAGTGCGGTCGTAGAAGCCATCTTCCTTCAGCCTGTTCACTTTGATATCCGAATAGACTGCCGTTTTCCGGCCATACAAACCGGTCTTCTGACCGGGGATATAGAGGTCCGCAAACAAATGATCTCTCACCAGCATCCAGTGTCCGTCCATTACTTCATATTCCTGATTGACCTGCAACTGATTGATGAAGTTGATATTTGCATCGTCCTGCACCTTCATCTGAATGCGTTTAACGGCCCAGGCTGTATCGGCAATCCAGAGTGTTCCTGAAAAAAGCAATTCCTGTTTGCGACGGGGACTGAACTGCAGTTCATAACAACGATGCCCGTTCAGGTATACGCTGTCGGTCAGGTAATACCTGTAATAGAGCAGGGCATTGTCGGCCACCGGGCTGATGAAGTCTTTTCCGAAAACGAGAATGTTGTTGAGGTAAAGGTTCACATCGAGGTACATGTCGCCCATGAACTGCGCAATGCTTTTCTGATCAACTCCGGCCAGTTTATTGGCCTGAATGATTTCCTTTTTTATGGTAGGTGAAGTCCGGTAATAGTATCGGGAGACAGTCTCCGAGATGAGAATGGGTAATTGTGGTTTTTCAATGGCATTGCTGCTGTCGATGTGATCAAAAGCAAACTTCATCGGCCGAAGCACTTTTCTTTTCTGCAGCCGCCTGGGGATATCTTTCAGATCAAACTCAACTTTGTTGTATGCCTGGTATTCATAAGCTTTCAATTTTTCCCGATTGTTTGAATCTTTGCGGGCAATCACATTGCGAATGATTCTCAGGGCCGGATTTTCGCCGGGGTGAATGACCACCTCCTGGATCAGATTGGTTTTGCGTCGCAGCACAAAATTGACTTCCTGGCTGGTATTGCTTCGTATGTGTTTGGTGTTTTTGGTATAGCCAAGAAAAAAAGCAGAAACCGAATCAACGGGCTGATCGGTACTGATCAAAAAATTTCCGTCGATATCGCTGGTCGTTCCCTGGCTTGTGCCTGGGAACATTACATTCACAAAAGGCAACCCTTCATTGGTCTCAGCATCAATGATTTTTCCTTTCACCTTCGTTTGCGAAAAACCGGGAGACTGCATGAGACAAAGCAGCATAACCGGAAGCATTATCCTGCTCCGGAAAAACTGAAAATCGGGTTGCAGTAAGCTCATAATAGGTTTCCGGAACCAATCCGGATGAGGTGTGAATAAAATCAAGCGGTTTTATTCAGCTCTTCCCAATATTCGGCGGCGCGTCGGGTGTGGGGAATGACAATTGTTCCTCCAACAATATTGGCGATGGCAAACACTTCATACAGTTCATTCGTCTGAATACCGTTTTCATGACATTTCCCGAGGTGATAGCGGATACAATCGTCGCAACGCAGTACCATGGAGGCAACCAATCCCAGCATCTCTTTGGTTTTTACCGGCAAAGCGCCTTCCATGTAAGTATTGGTGTCGAGGTTAAAGAGACGCTTGAGCACAATGTTGTCGGCAGCAAGCAGTTTCTCGTTCATTTTTTCGCGGTATGCGTTGAATTCTTTAACCTGATCAGACATGGCAGATGGGATTTGGTTTGTGATTTATTTAGTCTGCAGCCTTCCGGAAGAATCCTTTTTATGCAGGATCCGGGCGTTTTCGGTCAGCGCGTTTGGATACAAGGATACTTACTTCGTACAGAATAAACAAGGGAAATGCCACCAGCAACTGAGAAGTAATATCAGGAGAAGGTGTAATGAATGCCGCCACGATCAATATGACAACAATAGCATGCTTCCGGTAAGTTTTCAGAAATGCGGGACCGAGCAAACCGATCTTTGTCAGAAAATAAACCACAATCGGGAGTTCAAACACCAGTCCCATGGCGAGCGTCAGGGTCGTAACCAGGGAGATATAGGAATCCATGGAGATGCGATTCTCAACCAGTGTACTCATCTGGTAAGAACCCAGGAAGCTGACTGTCAAAGGAACGATCACAAAATAACTGAACAGAATACCGATCAGAAACAGCAAAGAAGCATAGAACACAAAACCTTTTGCAGCCATTTTCTCCTTCAGTTTGAGAGCAGGCTTAATAAACCGCCAGAGTTCCCAGACAAGGTACGGAACCGAAAGAATGATACCGCCCACTAAAGAAATCCAGATATGCGTTGTGAACTGGCCGGCCAGCTCCAAATTGATGAGCTCATAATGAGCCTGGCCGATACACATGCTGTTGTTATGCAGTACGTAGTTTGAAAGTTTGCAGAGTGCACGGTAGGTGATGAAATCAGGTTGCTTGGGACCGAATATGATGACATCGAATACGATGTTGTTATAACAGAATAAAACAACGGCAAGCACAAGTACAACAATGGCCGAACGCACCAGGTGCCAGCGAAGCACTTCGATGTGATCGAGAAAAGACATATCCTTTTTATCGCTGCTGCTGTTGCCGAAAAGTGCCATAATTGGGCGCAAAGATACTAGAACTCTGTTCACGAATCATAAAAACCTCCTGGCAGCTGAATTTGCTGCTGAGGTAATCTTGTTTTGATTTTTCAGGAAACAGTGGGGCAGAAAAAAGAGAGCTAAAACTTATAGCAGACCTTCCCGCAACAGGTCATGCATATGCACAAACCCGGCATACCGGCCTTCTTCCGTAACGATAAGCTGGGTGATCTTATAGTCTTCCATACGCTGAACAGCCAGAACAGCCAACTCACCCGCTTCGATATGCTTTGGACTTCTGTTCATGATGTCACCTGCTCTCAAACCGTCAATACGCATCGACTTTTCGAGCATGCGACGCAGATCACCGTCGGTGATGACGCCAACAAGACTTCCATCATCGAGTACTGCCGTGGCACCCAGGCACTTAGATGATATTTCCAGGATTACTTTCCGGATATCGTCATCAGGGCTCACTGCCGGCCTTGGATTGGCCGAACTGATGTCTGAAACCTTGAGGTACAGCTTCTTACCCAAAGAGCCCCCGGGATGGTATTTGGCAAAGTCGGCTCCTGAAAAATCCCTGCAATGCAGCAGGCAAACGGCCAATGCATCGCCCATAGCCAGCTGGGCTGTGGTACTGGAGGTTGGTGCCAGGTTATTGGGACATGCTTCACGGTCAACTGTGGTATCCAGTATGTAATCTGCCTGCCTGGCCAGGTATGAATCCAGATTCCCGACCAGAGCAATGAGTTTGTTCAATCCTTTTTTCAGGAGCGGCACCAGGGCTTTTATCTCAGGAGTATTACCGCTCTTTGAAATACAAACGATTGTATCATCGCGCTGAATAGTGCCCAGATCGCCATGGATAGCATCAGCAGCATGCATAAATACCGCAGGAGTTCCCGTTGAATTGAGTGTCGCTACAATTTTAGAGGCAATGATTGCGCTTTTTCCGATACCTGTGACTACGACACGGCCGGGTGAAGCAAAGATGTGACGGACACTCTCCACGAAATCGTCACCGATGCGGGAACTGAGGTTTTTCACGGCTTCTGCTTCCAGAAGAAGTGTGTTTGCAGCCAGTTTTTTCAGTTCGTCGTTTGATTTCACGGATTGGTGGTTTTTTTTGATTAGGCGATATAAAATTAGTTTTTGATAGGAATTTTTATTATATCTTTACCTAAGCAATGCAAAAATACGTAATTATCACGGTTTCAAGGCCCACACACGAAAAGACACACCCACACAGCCAATGCTAGAAGTAGAATCAATTACCCTGAGTGACGCACTCCAGAAGTATTTCGGCTTCAATAAATTCAAAGGAGAACAGGAAGAAATCATCACCAGCGTGCTCGATGGCAAGGATACGTTCGTAATCATGCCTACAGGCGGCGGTAAATCACTTTGTTACCAGCTTCCGGCACTGATCAGCGAAGGAACCGCCATTATTGTTTCCCCCCTCATTGCCCTGATGAAAAATCAGGTGGATGCCATCCGAAATTACGGCTCGGAAGACGGAATTGCTCACTTCCTGAACTCTTCTCTTTCCAAAGCTGAAATACTGAAAGTGAAAAAAGACATTGCTTCGGGTAAAACAAAACTGCTTTATGTAGCTCCCGAATCACTGACCAAAGAAGACAACGTTACTTTTCTTCGTGATATCAATATCTCCTTTTTTGCCATCGATGAAGCACATTGCATCTCCGAATGGGGCCACGATTTTCGTCCGGAATACCGTCGTCTCAGAGCGATCTTTGAAGAAATCGGCAAAGTACCTATCATAGCACTTACCGCCACTGCAACACCCAAAGTACAACAGGACATTTTGAAAAACCTGGGCATGCAAACGGCCAACGTATTCAAATCCTCGTTTAACCGTCCCAATCTCTATTACGAGATCAGGCCGAAAGTGAATGTGGCCAAGGAAATCATCAAATACGTCAAGAAGAACACCGGAAAGTCAGGCATTATTTATTGCCTGAGCCGTAAAAAAGTGGAGGAGCTTGCCCAAACCCTTCAGGTAAACGGCATCAAAGCCCTTCCTTACCATGCCGGACTGGATGCCGGTACCCGCGCACAGACGCAGGACCGGTTCCTTATGGAAGATATTGATGTGATTGTTGCAACCATCGCATTTGGAATGGGAATTGACAAACCTGACGTTCGTTTTGTCATTCACCACGACATTCCAAAATCTCTTGAAGGATATTACCAGGAAACAGGCCGTTCGGGCAGGGATGGTGGCGAAGGCAATTGCCTTACTTTCTATTCATACGACGATATCCAGAAGCTTGAAAAATTCATGAAGGGCAAGCCTGTGGCTGAACAGGAAATCGGGCGACAGCTTTTGCTCGAAACCGTAGCTTACGCTGAAACAGCTGTTTGCCGCCGCAAGGTATTGCTTCATTACTTTGGTGAAGGCTATAAACAGGATAACTGCAACAGTTGCGACAACTGCCTGCATCCTAAAGTCAAGTTTGAAGGGAAAGAAAGCATCGAGCTGGTTCTTGAAACAATCCTTGAGATGAAGGAGAAGTTCAAAGCCAAAGATGTGATCAATGTGCTTATGGGCACCGTTACCGCCACAGTCAAAGCATACAAGCACAGCGAGCTTGAAATGTTCGGCAAAGGCATTGAAGATGATAAAAATGAGAAGTACTGGAATGCCGTGATCCGCCATACAATCATCAATGGCTTCCTTTCAAAAGATATTGAAAGCTACGGCTTGCTTAAACTGACCAAGGAAGGAAAGGATTTCCTGAAAAAGCCTTACTCCCTGCTCATTACACGTGACCATGATTACGAGGCAGGCGATACAGATGATGACGATATTGCGACAGGCGGCGGCCAGAAAAGTTCAGGTGCCGATGAACTGCTGTTTTCGATGCTGAAAGACCTTGTCAAGAAAACGGCGAAAATCAAAAACCTCCCCCCCTATGTCATTTTTTCGGAAGTTTCACTCGAAGAGATGGCAATCCAGTATCCGGTGAATATGGAGGAACTGACTCACATCACCGGTGTTGGGCCCGGGAAAGCTCAGAAATTCGGCAAACCTTTTGTGGAACTGATTGCCAAATATGTAGAAGAAAATGAGATTGAGCGTCCGATGGACATGGTGGTTAAATCAGTCGTCAACAAATCAGGACTTAAAGTACATATCATTCAGAGCATCGACCGGAAGCTGAATCTTGAAGATGTGGCAAGCGCAAAAGGGCTTTCCATGAACGACATGATCGGTGAGCTTGAAACAATTGTTGCTTCAGGAACACGGGTGAATATAAGTTATTACATCGATCAGGTTCTGGATGAAGAAAAGCAAAACGAAGTCTACGACTATTTCCGGGAATCAGACTCCGATTCGGTTGCCGAAGCTGCCAAAGAACTGGGCGAAAATGAATACACCGAAGAAGAGATTCGCCTGATGCGAATCAAATTCATTTCAGAATGCGGAAACTAAGCAATGGCACAATCAAAAAAGCTCCGGTCATCCGATCGGAGCTTTTTTTTTCGGGTACATTGGTCATAAATGTGCGTAACGCTTTACCTGTGAGGAAAGGCGCTCGAAATCTATTGGCTTGCTGATAAAATCCTCAGCCCCGAGACCCAGTGATGACAGAATTACATCCGCTTTATCAAGCGAGGAAATAATAATAACCGGAATTCGGTTGAAGTAAAACTGTTTCAGCAGGCATAATAGGCTTAAGCCCGACATTTCAGGCATCATCAGGTCGCTGATGATCAGGTCAAGTGTCCCGGACTGGGCAATGCTGATAGCTTCAAAGCCATTACCCGCCGTAACCACCTCCGCTTTATCTTCCCTAAGACGGTGCGCAATGGCCTCTAACATGAGAGGATCATCGTCAACAACTAATATTTTCATGATATGTGTTCTTTACAATCTGAATAAAAGAATAATTACGAATACGATCAATATGACCAATCCGATAATCTGGGGCATATTGTTCCTTGTACTGATCTCAACATCCTCCTCTACTATCAGCTCATCCCTGATGCCCATGAGAACATCTTTTACTTTTCCGAAAGCCTGCTCATTTTTGACAATGTAATCAAGGGCTCCCTCGTTCACGCAGTTCATTGCAGTTTCCACGTTCTCCTGTGCGGATAAAAACACAACAGTAATTCCGGGATCCAGGCCATGTATTTTTTTCATGATCTGTAATCCATCCCAGGCATACTCAAACTCAGCGTCAAGCCGGTAATCAAGTAAAACCACATCAGGCTCCTGGTGCATTTCATGCAGGCAGGCTTCTCCGGTTGGAAATACCGCAAGCCGAGTGTCAGGCACTTCACGTTCCAGATAATGCTGCATAGCCGCACAAAAAAGAGGATCATCGTCAACAATAAACACTTTGAGTTCTTCCTGAGTTTCCATGATGCGTTTGTGTTACGGTCCGTTAATGGCTGATGAACCAAGCTATGCAAGCCAATGCTGCTAAAACTGCGATAAAACCGATGGTATATCTCAATACTTCACGCTGGGTCCAGCGTTCCTTCTCCTGGATTTTCTCTTCTTCGGCCTGATCCATCACATTTTCCACCAGAGCCTTTACTGTATTGACTGCATTTTCTTCTTTGAGCATATAATCATACACACCTTCCTTCAAAAATTCCTGAGCGGCACTCGCGTCATAATGTCCGGTAAGGATCACTACTGGCACCTCGGGTTTGGTCATTTTTATTTTCCGATAGGTTTCCAATCCATTGATGCCCGGCAGCACATAATCCAGAATAATCATATCCGGATTCAATTTCAGGCTGTCGATACACTCCTCCCCTTTGTCAAACCGGATACAACGAAGCTTATGTTCCTGGGAAAGCATGTAATCGAGCATAAAAGAATACATTTCATTGTCCTCGACAATAAAAATGAGTTTATGTTTATGATGGGTCTTTTTCACGGTGAATGGTATAAAGTTCCTCCGGAATCTATCCGTCTGTTGGTTAGCTTTTCTTTTGTTTACGTGCTTCTGTTTCCTTTATAGAGTCTTTTCGGTGAAACGAAGGCTTTTGTCGGCAAATAATCCATAGCTGAAGATCAAAATGGCTGATCCCGGAAACATTCTTTTTTATTCTTTAGAACCTCGCTTTTCTTGTCTTTCGAGCTCCATCTTGTTAAAGTAAAGAACCCCTAAATTTTGCCTTCATGAAACATTTTTCGTTGAACAAGCCTTCCTGTAGGGTAAAGGATATTTCTCTTCCATCCGCATCCTCGATTCAGGGCTGAAACAAAAAAGGCCCCTGAATTTATCAGGACCTTTTATCCTTTTGAATAGAAATCAATGTTGGTTTGGAATGTCTTCTTTGAGCATTTCAAACTCAGCTTCTTCTTCCTTGTATTTCATGATCGCATTCAGTGCATCGGGAACCACATCACTGCAAATAGTTATAAATGAGCCTTTTTTTGCATTCTTCACCGCAAAACTGATGGCTTCCGATTCTGTCGGGATGATACGGAATGGCAAAGTGGGGTCTTTTTGCTGTATACCCTGCACAATCAACCGGATAATTTCCTCGCCGGAACGGTTCCGGAGGTTTTTATCCTGGCGGATGATAATCTCATCAAACATGATTGCTGCCTGTGTACCCAAACTAATGATATCCTCGTCTCTCCGGTCTCCTACACCTGCAATAATTCCGACTTTGGGCTTGGCATCCACCTTTTCAAGGAATTTTCCAAGAGCCATAAAGCCGGCAGTATTGTGGGCATAATCCACCATAATCTGGAACTTTTTGAATTGAAACAGATTCATGCGACCGGGAGTCAGGGTCGGCGATGGAATAAATGTTTCAAGAGCGAGACGTATCTCTTCGATTTTCACATTGTTCAGGAACCCGGCCAGAACTGCAGGCAGGATATTCTGGATCATAAAAATGGCTTTGCCTGAAAAAGTCAGCGGGATGTTCACCACCTTTTCAATTCTGATTTTCCAGGTGCCTTTGCAAATGCTGATATACCCCTGCTCCACAACTGCAGCTATACCTCCGTTGCGGCAATGCCGTTTGATACGCGGATTGTCTTCATCCATGCTGAAGAACGCGACTTTACAATCGAGCCCTTTCGCCATTCCATACACCAGATCATCGTCGGCATTCAAAATCGCATAACCCTCCGGCGAAACGCTTTCAGGAACCACTGCTTTCACACGCGCCAGATCCTCAAGCGTATGGATATCTTTCAGGCCAAGGTGATCTTCGGCCACATTGGTCACAATACCAATATCACAATTATGAAAACCAAGCCCAGCACGCAAAATACCTCCCCGGGCGCATTCAAGCACCGCAAAATCCACGGTAGGATCTTTCAGCACAAATTCAGCGCTTACCGGACCGGTACAATCCCCCTGCTCCAGCATACGGTTCTGGATATAAATTCCATCGGTAGTTGTAAAACCAACCTTGTACCCCACGGTTTTCATAATATGAGCAATCAGACGTGTTGTGGTGGTCTTTCCATTGGTACCGGTAACAGCCACAATAGGTATTTTCACGGGGCTTCCCGGAGGGTAAAGCATGTCGATGACAGGTTCTGCTACATTCCGGGGAAGGCCTTCCGTAGGTGCTATGTGCATTCTGAAGCCCGGGCCGGCATTGACTTCCAAAACAGCTCCTCCATTTTCATTGATGGGCGTGGTGAGGTCCGGTGCCATGATATCTATTCCGCATATATCAAGACCAATGATACGCGAAATACGTTCGGCCATAAATACATTATACGGGTGAACCAGATCCGTTACATCCGTAGCTGTTCCTCCCGTACTGAGATTGGCTGTTGCCTTCAGGTACACGGTCTCATTTTTCTTCAATACAGTTTCAAGGGTCATTCCTTTCTCCTGAAGCAGATTCAGACTGGTCTCGTCTACCTTGATGGTTGTCAGTTCTTTTTCATGACCATACCCTCTCCTGGGATCGCTGTTTACTTTATCCACAAGTTGCTGGACGGTTAATTTCCCATCGCCTGTAACGGCTGCCGGTGTACGACGTGCGGCGGCAATGAGCTTGTAATTGATGACCAATAAGCGGTAGTCGTGCCCGGTAATGAATTTTTCCACGATCACCGCTCGTGAAATCTTCTTCGCCACATGAAAAGCTTCGATTGCCTGCTCCTGGGTTTTGATATGGATGGTTGCCCCGCGGCCATGATTACCGTTGATGGGTTTGATGACAAGCGGGAAGCCAAGCTTTTTCACAGCATGGTCAACATCTTCTTCATCGTAAATGATGATCCCTTTGGGGATGGGGATGGAAGCTGACTCCAGCAGATTCTTTGTCTCTTCCTTATCGCAGGCGAGCTCCACAGCAATATTACTGGTGGTGCTGCTCACGGTTGCCTGAATCCGTTTCTGATTTACCCCATATCCAAGCATAACCAAAGAATGCTTGTTCAGACGTATATAGGGAATACCTCTGTTCATGGCTTCCTGCACAATAGATCCGGTGCTGGGGCCCAGCCTTTCGTCCTCACGCAGTTCACGCATGGTTTGAATATCGGTCTCCAGCTCATAAGGTTCCCCTGAAGCAAGGGCTTCAGCAATTTTAACGGCTGTTCTGGCTGCATATATTCCAACCTTTTCTTCCATGTAAGAAAATACAACATTGTAGACACCTGTTTCACCGGTACCTCGTGTCCGTCCAAAACCTGTATCCATACCTGCCAGTGTCTGGATTTCCAGTGCAATGTGTTCAATAACATGCCCCATCCAGGTTCCTTCCTTCACTCGGGAAAAAAAGCCTCCGCTCTTGTCCTCCGAGCAGCGGTGTTCAATCATAGTAGGAAACATTTTCTCCAGCCTTTCATAGAACCCTTTTATCTTATTCGTGGGTCTGTCTTCGAAGTCTTCAATATCGAGCTTCATCACGATCAGTTTATGGCGCCAAATGGACCAATAATTAGGGCCTCTCATTGCCCTTATCTCGATTATCTTCATACAGTATATTGGTTTGCGTTGGATTTTGAATCAATATAGCGTTAATTAAGGAGATATTCTAGCAGTGTTCAAAATAAAGTGATAATTGGGAGGGTTATCTTTAAATCATCCTTGCGTTTCTGTTAATTTTGTCCCAACCAATACACCACTCATGCAGGTTCCAAAAGGAAAATTGATCTCTATCGGCGGAAGCGAAGACAAGGGAACTGGAATAGAGCCCAATTTCACTCAGAAGGCAAGTCTTAATTTTTTTGAATTCGGCATTCTCAAACGTATCCTTTCCGAAATGAAAGGGTCCGATTCGTATGTGGAAGTCATCACCACTGCTTCTGTCATTCCTGAAGAAGTTGGCGAAAATTATATTCAGGCTTTTGGCAAACTGGGTTGCACCAAAGTAGGCGTAATCCATATCAAAAACAGGGAGGATGCACTGATCCCTGAATATATGGACAGGATCCGGAAAGCCGATGGGGTTATGTTTACAGGAGGTAATCAGTTGCGCCTGAGTATGATATTCGGGGGAACCGACTTTCTGAAAACATTGTCGGAGCGCTATATGAATGAAAATTTTGTCATTGCCGGCACCAGCGCAGGCGCCATGGCTATGTCCAACACAATGATATATCAGGGCAGCAGCACCGGAGCCCTGCAAAAAGGAGAAGTGAAAATAACCACTGGCCTGGCATTCATCAAAGATGTGATTATCGATTCACACTTTGTGACCCGCGGGCGTTTCGGACGCCTGGCTCAGGCTGTTGCGAGCAATCCGGGTTGTATCGGTATCGGTTTGGGGGAAGATACAGGGGTCCTTATCAAAGAAGGAAACCACATGGAAGCTATCGGATCCGGACTGATCCTAATCTTCGACGGACATAATATACGTTATTCAAATATTGCTGACCTGCCTGAAGGTGCTCCCATCTCAATCGAGAATCTGGTGGTGCATGTCATGGCAAAGGGCAATTTCTATTACCTGGATGAGAGAAAATTTTATGCTGTCACGCCGCAGCAGCATCCGGTGAAATAGAACGCCATGCTTTTTAACGGTATATTCCAAGTACAAAATCCTCACCAGCGCGTTTCATGCCCCGGTACATACCTTCGGAGTTGAATGTCATTTCGGCATTGCCTGAGGTATCCAGAGCAATGAGCCCACCTTCGCCTCCAAGCTTTACTAATTTTTTATTCACCACCTCCTCGCATGCTTCCTTTAGTGTAAAGTTTTTGTACTCCATCAAGCAGGAAATGTCATAAGCCACCACCGCACGGATAAAAAATTCGCCATGGCCTGTGCATGACACTCCACAGGTTTTATTGTTCGCATAAGTGCCTGCTCCGATAATGGGAGTATCCCCTGCTCTGCCATAACGTTTGTTTGTCATTCCTCCTGTGGAAGTACCTGCCGCCAGATTTCCCTGCACGTCCAGCGCCACGGCTCCTACTGTGCCGAATTTTTTTTCTCCGGATTCAGCCGGACCTGAAGTATGATCCATCTGGGTTTTGCCCGAATCACGCACATTCATAAGCTGATCATAGCGTTGCTGGGTAAAGAAATAGGAATCCGGTTCAAATGCCAGACTGTTTGCTTTTGCAAAATCTTCGGCTCCCTTTCCACACAACAAAACATGCTCGGATTTTTCCATCACCGTTCGGGCCAGAAGGATGGGGTTTCTTACCCCGCTCACTCCGGCCACGGCACCCGCCATAAGGGTATCACCGCGCATAAGAGAAGCATCCATTTCGTTTTTACCTTCATGTGTAAAAACACTCCCTTTCCCCGCATTGAATAACGGATTGTCCTCCATCTTTTGAATGGCCGCTGCCACAGCATCCAGGGCAGCCCCGCCTTTTTCCAATATGTTGTTGCCAGCCGACAGGGCTTCCTGCAAGCCCTGCTTATACAAAATTTCCTGTTCAGGTTTCATTGAGCTGCGAAGAATGGTTCCGGCACCTCCATGTATGACAATGCAATGTTTGTTCATAATGCAATTTTAATAGTTTGGATTCAATGGTCCTGCTTCCGTGCCTGATAAAAAAAGCCCGTATGGATTTATCATACGGGCTTAGAATCTTATTTATTCTTCATTAGTGCTGAACCACAAAACGGAAAGTATGGCTGACCGATCCGGATTCAATTCTGCAAAAGTAAACTCCGGAGGAAAGTCCTTCCACATCCATACTTAAATTTTGAAGTCCGCCTCCCAAATGAATTGTTTCTGCTGGCATGGCAAGCGATCCGAGCACTGTGTAAACAGTCATCTTTACATTCATTTCTTTGTCAGTTGAGAGAGGCAGTACAACTGAGGATGAAGAAGGGTTAGGATACATATTATAAGCCTTCAGTCCGCTCTCATCAATTTCCGGCACGGCGGTAAAGATATTTTCTCCGTCAACCAGCACAACGCCATTCTGGGTGCCTGCCGGATCAATGGTCCATGCAAAGAAGCCTTTTCCACTTTGTGGATTCACGAGTGCTCGTGGATAAGGTGCTTTGAGAACGGTATGATTATCGTTGTATGCACTTTTTATCACCGTCCAGGCATTGGGGGTTGGAAGGGTAAATGTTTGCATGAGGTAAGGAAGCGAACCTGCTGTTGAGTCATAATAGGTAGCTACAAAATTTCCAGTTCCGGCATCAAAACTCAAAGATGGCTGCAATTCGTTATTTGTAGTAGCAGCCAGAGTGAACATGGTCCAGAAATTAGTGGAATCCGCGGTTTTGTTGAAATAACCCATCACATCCAGGCTGTCCATCTGCCCGTTTCTGGCACAATCAAAGGCCACAGCAAGGGTCATATTGGAACTATCATTATCGAGATTGCTGTTCTGGCAGGCAATGCTTGGATTTCTGACCTTTCCGTTAGTCAAAGGAGAAAGAGAATCCAGGCAAAGAGGTTTGGTCCATACCGAATCAATCATTGCAGCAGTGCGTGCCTGATATAAATGGCCAAGTGTTGAGTTGGCCGAAGGCAATTGTTCCCATACCGCTATGTAGGCACCCTTGAAGGCTGACTGGCTGTGGGCATAACCAAGAGTTACATTGCGGTAAAACGGCCCGGTTGCAATGAGGTGTTTTTTTCCGAAGGGATGCCCGTATTTCCGAGTGTCGGCAAATATGAGGGAGTCCTGAACAAGGCCTTTGTGGCTGTATAAAACACCAACACTGTAAATTGAATCTTTTAAAGCAGCAAATTTATAATCGGTAGCTAAAGCAACATCATATACCTGGTTTGTGTCAAGCTGCTGAAAGAAAACCGATGTGGCTGATGTAATATTATGTTCAGCACTATACCGGGATACCTTAACTTCATATCGCTTAGTGACACTGTTCATTCTTACATCCGCCAGAAACACACACAGATGGGCCGAATCGAGACCAGCAACAGTAATGTCACAGGATTTGTATACAGAATGTTGTGCGTACGAATATCCGTTGAATGGCATCCAGTTGATGCCGCCATTTTTGGAATAACGAACAACCACGCCCCCCTTTCCGGATACGGAATCATTGACAATATAAGCCGCAAATAACCACCCATTGAAAGCAGAAGCTATTCTTACGTGACGCTGGTTGGCCATGTTGTTTGCCTCCACAGTAATATCGTTTGCAAACAAAGGGCTTGAAGAAATTGGTGCGTTCGACTGGGCATTCAGATGCGAACCAAGAACCAATAAAGACATCAGAGTAGTAAAAAGAGTACCGAATTTTTTCATATGTGGCTTTTTAGGATTTTTAGCTGTGACCGGCTAGTATCACAAGGTCCTAAAGTAAATAAATTATTCGAAACCGGTTCAGCTGGAAATGATATTTTTAATCAAGATCCTCGTGCAAATTCGGTTTTTCAGGAGCTTTTTGCTCGTTTTTTCGTTTTTTTGTCGAAAAGATGGGCAAGAGAGAAGCCAGACTGCCGATATAATTGAATATATTCGTAAGGTGTTTTGATAGGCTTCTGATGATCGAAATTCCTGACCTGTGGTCGGCCAAGACTGCAATTATTATTCACATACCTCAGAAGATTGCTCTGCTTTCAGATCTTATTTAACGTATGAATACTTCTGTTGTATTACTAAAAAAACATTTTGGTTACGATTCGTTCAGGCCCATGCAGGAAGAGATTATCTCTCTTGTCATGGACAAAAAGGATGTCCTGGTTTTGATGCCAACCGGCGGTGGCAAGTCTATCTGTTTTCAAATTCCAGCCCTGGCGCTGGAAGGCACCTGCCTCGTTATTTCGCCTCTGATTGCATTGATGAAAGATCAGGTGCAGGGATTACGGGCCAATGATATTCCGGCGGCCTGCCTGAACAGTGGCCTTACCGCGCAGGAGGAGAAAGAGGTACTGACCAATTGCCGGACCGGCAAACTGAAACTCCTTTACCTGAGCCCGGAGAAAGCCATCCAGCTTTCCGACTCTTTCCTGCAAAGCTTTCCGATTTCATTTGTTGCTATCGATGAAGCTCACTGCATTTCGCAATGGGGGCATGACTTCAGGCCTGAATATGCCCGGCTGAAATCGCTCCGGCAAGTATTTCCGACAGTGCCATTTATTGCACTGACAGCCACAGCGGACAAGGCTACACGGAAAGACATTATTACTCAGTTATCCCTTAACGATCCGCAAACGTTTGTCTCTTCATTCGACCGCCCAAACCTCAGCCTGAAAGTCAGAGCGGGCATAAAAGAGAAAGATAAAATAAGCGAGATCTGCAATTTCATTGGACGACGAAAAGGTGAATCGGGCATTATTTACTGCCTTTCCCGGACTGGGACCGAAACCGTCTCTGCAAAGCTTCGGGAAATGGGCATTCCAAGCGCCTTTTATCATGCCGGAATGACCAGCGAAGAACGCTCTGCAACGCAGGAAGCTTTTATCAACGATGAAGTGCCAGTCATTTGCGCCACCATTGCTTTTGGTATGGGCATTGATAAATCAAATGTTCGCTGGATCATTCATTATAACCTTCCCAGAAATATGGAAGGTTATTACCAGGAAATAGGAAGAGCCGGACGCGACGGCTTGCCAAGCGACACCATTCTTTATTACAATTTGAAAGATCTGATCCTGCTCACCCGTTTTGCCAAAGAAAGCGGCCAGCCGGAATTGAGTATAGAAAAATTAAAGCGTATTCAGCAGTATGCCGAAGCACGGGTATGCCGAAGAAAGATTCTCCTCAGTTATTTCGGTGAAACCCGGCTGAATGATTGCGGGAATTGCGATGCCTGCCTGAACCCTCCAAAATTTATCGACGGAACCATTATTGCCCAGAAGGCCTTGTCAGCCATTCTCCGTCTTGGCGAAAAGACAGGAACAACCATGCTCATACATGTGCT
>DASYGQ010000151.1:0-9081 GCA_035999585.1 Bacteroidia bacterium
ATTGAGCACCAAACCGGAATCCAAACACATTGCCATACTCGGCTCCACCGGCTCGATTGGTTCACAGACACTGGAAGTTATCAGGGCCCACCCGGAAGAATTTACAGTGGAGGTACTTACCGGGAACGGGAATGCCGAATTGCTGATCCGCCAGGCCATTGAATTCAAACCGAATGCGGTTGTCATTGCAGAAGAAAGTAAATATGCGGAGGTAAAAGCCGCCCTGGCAGAGGAAGACATCAAGGTTTTTGCCGGTTCAGAAGCAATCTCCCAGGTTGTTCAGATGGAAAGCATTGATACCGTACTGACTGCTATTGTTGGTTATGCGGGACTTGCATCCACAATTGCTGCGATCAAAGCAGGAAAACAGATTGCGCTTGCAAACAAAGAAACGCTTGTGGTCGCAGGGGAGCTGGTTACCGCACTTGCCAAAGAAAATGCTGTGAACATTTATCCCGTTGATTCGGAACACTCGGCAATTTTTCAGTGCCTCGCCGGAGAGTTTCATAATAAGATTGAAAAAATATACCTCACTGCTTCCGGAGGGCCATTTCGCGGCAAAAACAGGGAATTCCTGGCTGGTGTACGGAAAGAGCAGGCGTTGCGCCACCCGAACTGGGACATGGGGGCCAAGATCACAATCGACTCCTCCACACTCATGAACAAAGGGCTTGAAGTGATTGAAGCCAAATGGCTGTTTCACCTGAAGCCCGAACAGATTGATGTGATTATCCATCCTCAAAGTATCATTCATTCCATTGTGCAGTTTGAAGATGGTTCTATGAAAGCACAAATGGGACTGCCAGACATGAAATTACCCATACAATATGCATTGGCTTACCCCAACCGCCTGCGTTCAGATTTTCCACGTTTTGATTTCATGAAATATCCTTCGCTGACCTTTGAGAAGCCTGATACAGAAACGTTCCGTTGCCTGCCTCTTGCTTTTGAAGCGCTTCGGAAAGGAGGCAATATGTCGTGTGTATTGAATGCTGCAAATGAAGTAGTTGTCAGGGCATTCCTGCAGGATCGTGTGCTTTTTCAGGCAATTCCGGACATTATTGAAAAGGCAATGCAAAAAGCAAACTTCATTGCGAAGCCTGGTTACGAAGATTATGTGGAAAGTGACCAGGAGACCAGGAGGTTGGCGGCTGAATACATCTCCTGAAAACCCCAGAAACCAGATGGCGGGAGAAAGGCGCTGTCTGACAAAATCATTAACTTTGCAAGCTTTATAAAACACATCCATGAATATTCTCATTCAGGCAGGGCAGCTCATTTTAAGCCTATCCATACTTATCATTCTACATGAACTTGGCCATTTTATTCCCGCCCGGCTCTTCAAAATACGTGTTGAAAAATTCTACCTGTTCTTTGATCCCTGGGTTTCCCTGTTCAAATTGAAAAAAGGCGAAACCGAATACGGAATCGGCTGGCTTCCATTGGGAGGATACGTCAAAATTTCAGGAATGGTTGACGAATCGATGGATAAGGAACAAATGAAGGAGGAGCCTAAAGAATGGGAATTCCGCTCGAAACCGGCCTGGCAGAGACTGATTGTAATGCTGGGTGGAGTGACCGTCAATATTTTGCTCGGGTTCTTTATTTATATGATGATTGCTTTTGTCTGGGGTGAAAAATACCTCCCCGTTGAAAATGCAAAATATGGAACCGCCTTTGCTCCTGCAGCGCAACACATCGGGTTTCAGAATGGAGATAAGATTTTAAGTCTGGATGGCAAGAAAATAGAGGATTTTGAAGACATACGCCGCAAAATTGTACTCGACGGCATCAAAATCGTGGAGGTTAACCGGAATGGAATGGTTATACCAGTGGCTGTTCCCGACACCTTTGTCAAAACACTGATGAAGGAAAACGTAAGGAGTTTCATTGCTCCGGGGTACCCTTTCATCGTTCAGGATTTCAGTCCCGATTCACCGGCAAAAAAGGCAGGATTTCAAAAAGGAGATAAGGTAATTTCTGTGAATGGCGACAGCCTTCATTTTTATTATGAGTTCGCTGATAAAATAAAGCCCCTGGCCGCTAAAACCGCAAAGCTTGGGATCTTGCGCCAGAACCAGCGAATGACGCTGGATGTGAATGTGTCCAAGGAAGGATTGATCGGTGTGTTTCCTCTGCCTCCCGATAAAATGCTTGATTTCAAAACCATTCATTACGGGTTCCTGGAATCTGTTCCCAAAGGCATTGACCTGGGCATTGCTACCCTCAGCAGCTATATAAAACAATTCAAGCATGTCTTTACCAAAGAAGGTGCTAAGCAGCTGGGTGGGTTTGGAACCTTTGCAAGTTTGTTCGGCACCACATGGGACTGGTACTCGTTCTGGAACCTGACCGCATTTATTTCAATCATTCTGGCAGTCATGAATATTTTGCCGATACCTGCATTAGACGGCGGACATGTGATGTTCCTCCTGTACGAAATCATTACACGGCGTAAACCGAATCAGAAAGCCATGGAATATGCACAAATGGCTGGCATGATTCTGCTCCTGGCACTTTTCTTGTATGCCAACGGTAACGATATATTCAGGCACTTCAGAAGTTAATCATGCGCATCCGGAACCCGGTACTTCATTTCAGTGTTAAGTCTATACTGCTGTTGTTTGCCGTCAGTCTCCTTGCAACCTCCGTCGGTGCGCAAAACAGCACCCGGGGGGAAGACAAGAAGCCCGACGAATCCCTCAAAAGCGGCTCGGCCAAGAAAAAAGTGCTGCTCATTCCTTTCGACCCCAAAATGTATATGTCGGACATTGACCGCAGCATTAACCGGGAAACGAAAATGGATTTTAAAGAAATCCGGGATGCCTTCCGTTCGGGAATCGATAATCAGCTCAACTCCCGGTTCAGGACTAATTATACCGTCATCTCACTTTTGAGAGACACTGTGAAAACTAAAAAAGATCTGTTATTTATTTACAAAAGCACGGGCTACAAATACACAGTTACTCAGGGGAAAGAGAAGGAAACCGGACAGAAAAACATTTCCAAAGGTCAGCTTACTGTTCCCGTCAGGGGAGATGAGGAACGTTACATGCGCACCGTCATTAATCAGCCCGGCCTTTTGGAGGCGATGAATAAAAAATACGGTGCAGAGCTGTTTGTATTTATTAGCGAAATAGACCTTAAAAATACGGTACCTGCTGAAGGAGGAAATGAACGTGAGGCAGCTGTTCACTTCACAGTATATGATCTGGCTGGAAAACAGGTAGGCGGCGGATTAGCCAAAGTGAAGTTCGACGCAGACCTCAATGAGCCCAAAAGAATTATAAGCCGGGCATTTCCGGCTGCTGCCCAGACGATTTATACCCGATCAACTCTTCCTCCCGCTCAGGCTGATTCCACGAAGCGGGTTCCCGAACGAAAAAAATAAAGGAAACACCTTGCTTTGAGCAGGTTAGAATTGACTGTAACGGAACATACATTGCCTGGAAATGATTAAATTTGCCTTCCTCATTAAAACAAAAAAACATGTCAGTCACAGCCATCCAGAAGGATACATTCGGAATTGAAAATGTTCTGAAACAACTCGGAATCGAAACAAACAATTATGGTGCCTCCACGGGACGAAAACATACTCATACCAAAGGACCCAAAATAGATTCTTTTTCACCTGTAAATGGCCAATTGATCGGAAGTGTAAATACAGCTACCGCGGAAGACTATGAGCGGACAATAAAAACGGCAGAAGCAGCTTTTAAAATATGGCGCGAAACTCCGGCACCTAAACGTGGGGAAATGGTTCGCCAGATGGGTGAAGAACTTCGTAAATACAAAGAACCGCTGGGCAAACTTGTTTCGTATGAAATGGGGAAAAGTCTTCAGGAAGGTTTAGGTGAAGTGCAGGAAATGATTGATATATGCGACTTTGCAGTCGGCCTTTCCCGTCAGCTATACGGCTTAACCATGCATAGTGAGCGTCCCCAGCATAGAATGTATGAGCAGTGGCATCCGCTTGGTATCGTCGGAATCATATCGGCATTTAATTTTCCAGTTGCCGTTTGGAGCTGGAATTCGATGTTAGCCTGGGTATGTGGAGATGTGTGTGTGTGGAAACCAAGCTCAAAAACACCTTTGTGTGCGATCGCCTGTCAAAATATTATTTCAGAAGTATTGAAGCGGAACGACATTCCGGAAGGCGTAAGTTGCCTGCTGATTGGAAATCCGGTTGGAGATCTCATGAATAACGACAAGCGCGTCCCCATGGTTTCATTCACAGGATCCACACGCATTGGTCGGATTGTATCCGGAAGCGTGGCTCAGCGATTCGGAAGGTCTATTCTGGAGCTTGGTGGAAACAATGCAATCATTGTTTCTGAGCACGCCGATCTTCATATGGTTCTGGTAGGATCTGTTTTTGGAGCAGTAGGTACAGCAGGACAACGTTGCACCTCTACCCGTCGCCTGATTATCCATGAAAGCATTTATGACAAGACACTGAATGTCCTGAAAACTGCATACGGACAATTGAAAATCGGCAACCCGCTGGATGCAAACAACCATGTAGGACCATTGATTGATAAGAAAGCGGTGGATGACTACCTGACAGCCATAGAGAAGGCGAAGGAAGAGGGTGGAAAAATGGTTGTTGAAGGGGGAGTTGTAACCGGTGAGGGATTTGAAAGTTGCTGTTATGTGAAGCCTTGTATCGTGGAAGCGAAAAACGATTTCCACATTGTGCAGGAAGAAACATTTGCGCCGATTCTTTACGTCATGAAATATAAAACAATTGAAGAGGCTATCGCACTTCAGAATGGAGTACCCCAAGGTTTGTCCTCTTCTATATTTACAAATAACATGCGCGAGATGGAAGCATTTCTTTCTTCGGCAGGTTCAGACTGTGGAATAGCAAACGTGAATATCGGAACTTCAGGAGCTGAAATCGGAGGCGCATTTGGCGGAGAAAAAGAAACCGGAGGAGGAAGGGAATCGGGTTCAGATGCCTGGAAGGCATACATGCGTCGTCAGACAAACACCATTAATTACGGATCAAAACTTCCGCTGGCTCAGGGCATCAACTTCAATATATGATTGTTGTCTAAGCAGAATTTATAAAAACCAAAATTAAAGAGCCATCGCAATCTCAGGAATGTGATGGTTTTTTTTGAACCATACACTGGTTTCAATCCGGGTAATAATCGACCAATGAACAAGAAGCTTTATTTTCTGGCCCTATCGTTCGTGCAGATGATTTATTGTCTGAATCTGGAAGCCCAGAAACAGATACTACTCAAGGACGGCAACTGGAGAGCGGCACTTCGCCTGAATGATTCCACGGAGCTCCCCTTCTATTTCGACGCCGTTTACACAAATGGCTCGCTTTCCATCGAAATTTTAAATGCAAAAGAACGGATCGTGGTGGATGAAATTTCGCTTACCTCCGATTCGCTCAACTTCAGGATGCCTGTTTTTGATTCGGAATTCAAATGCAGGAATTACTATGGAACATTACAAGGCGTATGGATCAATCATGCCCGAAAAGACCATAATACGCTTCCTTTTTCAGCTAAACAGGAACCTCCTCCGAATTACACAAAGGCGTCTCCAACAGGCCTTGCCGGAAACTGGGAAGCTACCTTCAGCCCTGGCCTCCCCGATAGCAGCAAGGCGATTGGCATATTCAAGCAGGATCATGCGCATATCACAGGAACCTTTCTGACTGAGACAGGCGATTACCGTTATCTCGACGGCACCATCAATGGAACTGTTTTTAAACTGGCCTGTTTTGATGGAAGTCACGCTTATTTGTTTCAGGCAGAACTGAAGGATGGAAAACTGGCAGGCGATTTTTATTCAGGAGCAACAGGACATGAAAAGTGGATAGCTGTTCACAATGAGCAATTTCATCTCCGTGATCCGGACTCACTGACATGGTTGAAAAAGGGTATTGTGAAAATGGATTTTAAATTTCCAAACACAGAAGGCAGGGAAGTAAGTCTGGACGACAGTACCTATAGAAACAAGGTCGTCGTGGTGCAAATCATGGGCTCCTGGTGCCCGAACTGCATGGATGAAACCCGCTACCTGGCCGAAGAATACAAAAAAAACAAAACAAAAGGCCTGGAAGTGATTGCTCTGGCATTCGAGCGCAGTGCTGAACCAGCCAGCGTCAGGGAGAATATCAACAGATTGAAAAAACGTTTCGGCGCGGATTATGAATTTCTGATTACAGGAAAACCCGGAAACGCGAAGGCTGCTTCGGAAGCACTTCCGATGTTGAATGCTGTCATGGCATTTCCCACTTCTATATACATCGACAGGAAAGGCAATGTGCGTAAAATTTACACAGGATTCAGCGGGCCAGGAACGGGAATTTATTATGAACGGTTTAAAGAGGAAAACGAACGGTTCATTGAAAAACTGCTGAGTGAATAAGGCAGCGAACCAAGGTTCCATTGGTCTGATAAGATACTCACAATTGCAAAACCACCTTCAATAAAGGTGGTATTTTTCTATATTTGCACAAATCATTCGAAATGCAAACAGAACTATCCGATCAGGAAGTTATTCGCCGGCAAAAGGCAGAGGAATTGCGAAATCTTGGAATAGATCCATACCCCGCAGCGCTATACGAAATCAACGTGACAGCGAAGGACATCAAGGAAAACTACGAGCGCGATAAAACGAATTATAAAAACATCAGCATCGCTGGCCGGATCATGAGTGTCAGGGATATGGGCAAAGCATGCTTTGCCGTTATACAGGACAGTACAGGAAGAATCCAGCTATATATAAGAAGAGATGATATTTGCGTGGGAGAAGATAAATCGCAATATGATGTGGTATTTAAAAAGCTGCTGGATATTGGGGATTTTATCGGAGTAACAGGCTTTGTATTTACAACCAAAACAGGAGAAATCTCGATTCACGTCGCAGCATTTACCGTTCTGAGTAAGGCGCTTAAACCATTGCCGGTTGTTAAAACAGACGAATCCGGAAAAGCATTTGACGAAGTAACAGACCCTGAATTTATTTACCGCCAACGTTACGTGGATCTGATCATCAATCCTGAAGTGCGCGAAAGATTCAGAAAGCGGACACAGATTGTTCAGTCGCTTCGGGAAACATTTAACTCGAAAGGGTATCTGGAAGTGGAAACACCTATTCTTCAGCCAATCCCGGGTGGTGCCACGGCACGTCCGTTTGTTACTCACCACAATGCACTCGACGTGCCGCTGTATCTGAGGATTGCCAATGAGTTGTATCTGAAAAGACTCATTGTCGGAGGGTACGAAGGGGTATATGAGTTTGCGAAAGATTTTAGGAATGAAGGCATGGACCGGACTCACAACCCCGAGTTTACGGTGATGGAGATATATGTGGCGTATAAGGATTACAACTGGATGATGGATTTTACGGAGGAGATGCTTGAGAAAGTTGCATTGGATCTTCATGATCAGACAGCAGTAACGGTGGGCGATAAAGTCATTGATTTCCAAAGACCGTTTAAACGTATCAGCATGTATGACTCTATCAAGGAGCATACCGGCATTGATATTTCAATGATGGGGGAGGCCGAACTTCGGGAAACGTGTAAAAAGCTGGGTATTCATGTAGAAACATCTATGGGCAAAGGGAAACTCATTGATGAAATATTCGGAAACAAATGTGAGCATCATTATATACAGCCGACATTCATTACGGATTATCCGGTTGAAATGTCACCATTGTGCAAAAAGCATCGTACGAAAGAAGGTTTGGTGGAACGGTTTGAACTGATGATCAATGGCAAAGAATTGTGTAACGCATACTCTGAACTCAATGATCCGATCGATCAGAAGGCCCGTTTTGAAGAGCAGGTGAAATTGATGGAGCGGGGTGACAAAGAAGCCATGTATATCGATTATGATTTTCTGCGGGCCCTTGAATATGGCATGCCTCCAACATCAGGGATGGGACTTGGCATCGACAGATTGGCTATGATTATGACAAATGTTCAAAGCATTCAGGACATACTTTTCTTTCCGCAAATGAGACCTGAGGCCTAAAGGCGTGCCTCTGACAGCGGAAAACGACCCATTGATTCAAATAAATAACAACGCGAACCCGAGAATGAAAAATGAGGCCCAAATAGCTGTAATCGGGGGAGGAAGCTGGCCCACAGCCATTGTAAAAATGCTGTGCAATAACCTGGATAGCGTGCATTGGTGGCTTCGCAGCGAAGAAACAATTGAGTATATCCGTAAATACAACCACAACCCCAATTACATCAGTTCGCTGGAGTTTGACGTCAGGAAACTGCGATTAAACCACAATCTGAAAGAGGTAGTGAAAGAAGCAGATGTTGTTATCCTGGCCGTGCCCTCCGCTTTTCTGCATCAGACCATGAAGGGGCTTGACAAAGAGATCCTGAAAGGGAAAACTTTTTTTTCGGCCATTAAAGGCATTGTTCCTGAATACAATCTCATTGTAGGTGAGTACCTGAACCAGGTGTTTGAAGTGCCCATATCCCATGTAGGAGTTATCACAGGGCCCTGCCACGCGGAAGAGGTTGCCATGGAAAAGCTTTCTTATCTGACAATTGCCTCACAGAACAAAGAAGCTGCATCGGTGCTTGCCTCTAAGCTCGCTTGCCGCTATATTAAAACAACGGTTTCAGATGACATCTATGGAACCGAATACTCGGCCGTTCTCAAAAATGTATTTGCCATTGCCAGCGGAATTTATCACGGCTTGGGATATGGTGATAATTTTCAAGCCGTTTTAATATCCAACTCCCTGCAGGAAATCAAACGGTTTGTAGATAAGGTTCATCCCATTGACCGCGACATCAAAGATTCTGCTTACCTGGGAGACCTTCTGGTAACGGCCTATTCACAATTCAGCCGTAACAGAACGTTTGGAGCGATGATTGGGAAAGGGCATTCGGTGAGAAATGCACAGCTGGAAATGAATATGGTTGCGGAAGGATATTATGGTGTTAAATGTATTTATGAAATCAATAAAAAATACAAAGTGAACATGCCGATTACCGAAGCCGTATATCGTGTGCTCTATGAGAAAATGTCGCCGGCGCTTGAAATGAAGCAGCTTACTGAAAAGCTTTCCTGAGAACGGATAATA
>DASYGQ010000164.1:0-7025 GCA_035999585.1 Bacteroidia bacterium
AAAACGTAAAGACTGCCGCTGCCTCGAGCACATCCAGCAAACGGCTCCAGAGCATCCATTCCTTCACTGCTTTTTTCTTTCTCAGAAAAACATAGAGTCCGCCTGAAAGCGCCATCATCAGAAAAGGGGCAATGGCTTTTCCAATCGCTCCCATCCGAAAAAGAAGCAAAATCACAAACGCAGCAAAACACATCCAGGCCAGCAAGGCAAAAAAGGAACTTATAAACCGAATGCTCGTAAAAACAAGACCGATCGAGGCAGGCAAATAAACCATCCACATGACTGGATCTCCTTGGTCACCGGTAATCATCACAGTGAGTCCCGCGAATATGCACAACAGTGCAAAAAACAGCATCGCATGAGTAATGCCAGAACGATAATGCTTGTTCTCCTTTAAGTACATCCCTGCCGCTCCATAGAGAGCCAGTCCGTATACAAAAGCCATCCCGCCGCAGGCCTTAACACCACCAGCTCCAATTGCAAGCAACAAGATTCCCAAAGCAGACCAGACTATTAAAGAGGCAAAAATAAAATGACCGACGCGGGGCAACAGCTTCGGATCGGTATAGCCACCCACATACATAGATCTGAGGTGGACATATTCCTCTGAACTGATCAGGCGTTTCCGAAACCAGGATTCTGCCTGCTCCGCCATCTCCATTCGCTGAATTCGATCTTTGTCATATATAATCATGGACGGTTGATTTTTTTCCAGAATGAACGGATAATGGAGATAACAGCAACTGAAGATGCGATCAGCAGGAAAAAGGTTAACATGAATATAGCTTCTCCGTCGGAATGCACATGCATAACCAGTTGTGCATACAAACAACATACAGCCACATAAGCGTAGATCAATGTGACCAGGAAAAAGTAAAACGACTTCTCCGTGAGCGCATACAGCATGGCTCTCCAGGTGATGAAGGCAAGAACCGGCACTATCAACCCCCATACGGGATATTCAAAGATCCCTGCAATCGCAGCAAAGAAGGATACATGCAAAGCAAAGTGGTAATAGGTAAAGGCAAAATGCGTTTTGATTTTTTTACGTTGAGTCAAAAAACCGGCTCCCAGCAGCAAAGCTCCCAGCAACAGGCCCATGCCCACTTCCTTTTCGGTATTGAAGCTTTCATACATGCCTCTGCTCATGGGCGAAATAGCCAATCCCAGAAAAGCTCCGAATGAAGTGATGCCTGCTGAAAGAACTCCCAGGTGATCGAGGTAATATCCGGCAAACAGGCAGAAAAGTGAGGGAATCAGGAATTGCAATCCGTAGGGACCAAAAATATTGTACTGGTACTGCACATAACCAAACAAGGTTACAAGCGTAAGTGCTCCAAGTAATGCCAGATAATCGCTGATACGGTCAGCAGACTCCGTTTTTTCTTTGGAAAATATTCCGGCCCTCCTAAAACAATAATAAAAGCTTCCGGCTGAAACCAGTGCAATAGCTGCCATGATACTGAGGTGGCCGATGTGTTCGATGTTGTTATATACGAGCATGCCCAGCCCGGTGCTGAGAGCCAGTACACCGGCATACAGGATTGTATTGAGCTCCCCGTGAATGGAAAACAAACCGCCCTGCGAGCGGGCTTTGATATGGACATGGCTTGCGGGACTTATCAAGCCACCGGCCAGTGCTTCATCAGCTAAATCAGTATGGGTTGGGGACATTACCGGAAGATATAAAATATTCCCCTCTTAAAAAAGCTGAGCACATTTTTTTCCTGCGCAGCCTGAATCGAATCGGCACTTAAAGCGGGCAAACAGAGGGATCTCATATCTCCGGATTATGATTGCGTCAGAGTGGGTTTGAGAGTGAGAGCGAGGGATAATAAATGATTAAACTCCGGTTCCTTTTTTCACTCTCAATCCTCACACTCACTCTGTCCTTTTGGATTCTCACTCTCACTCTGCCCTTTTGGCTATTCTGATATGTGCCAGGTGGTGGTTTCCATGCCAGGCATATAATCCGATGCTTTCTTCCAGGCTGAATTCCTTTTTGCTTTCCGGATGAATGAAGCGACGCATAAAATCAGGCTCCTGCAAGGATTGAAGGAACACAAACCAGCGCTCACACAGTCCATCGAGAATCAGAAGAGAGGAAGCGATAGGCATTTCTGAATCCGGCAGTTGTGCCCACAGATCTTCCCGATAAGGTTTGATGGTGGGCTTATCCTCGGTGAGACAAAGTTTGTGCCGGATGAATGCATTCATGTGACTATCCGCACAATGATGTACCAGCTGCCGGATCGTCCAGCCATCAGGGCGATAAGTCCGGTTCAGGTCGGCATCCGGGAGATTTTCTGTTTCCCGGCGGATATGCTTCGCAAATTCGTGGATCTCTGTGATCCAGGTATTGATCATAGCCAGGGTGATATGCTCCGGCTTTTGGAACTTGCCGATGGGGTATTTGAGTTGTTCGAGGTTCATGGGATTCATATTACGATTATCCTCCGCTTCTCATGGAAGATTTATACTTGTTATATTTTGTCCAGCAAATTTAAGGCGGAAAAAGAGAAAATACCCAAATAGGAGTATGCTTAAGTGACATAAGTCAATTTTTTCGGAAATATGGGATAGTACCTTTATCAGACCAAAATGATTATGAACATATAAAACAGGAATCATGGCTGCTACCTCAGAATTCACAGATAAAATCGACCACTGGGCCGATACACACAACTTATTCATTGCTGATATCCTTCGGTTCGTTTTTGGCATTTTCCTGATCTGGAAAGGTTATCAGTTCGGACAAAAGCCGGAAATGATTCCGGTTGTGATGGGAAGATTCGATTTCCTTGGTATTTTCCTGATCGTATACATTGTGATTGTTCAGATAGCCGCAGGTGTTGTGATTATGTGCGGCCTCATTACACGCACTGCTATTCTTTGCGTGCTGCCGGTTCTGCTGGGAGCCGTGATTTACAGCCCGCGTGCCACAGAACTTCCGCAAGCCACCGGCGAAGGCTGGGCTGTGATTTGCCTGCTGCTTTCCCTTGCCTTTCTGGTGTATGGTTCCGGTTCGTTTTCATGCGATGCCTATTACCGCAGACATCCGCTCAGGGAATACAAAGGATAAACCGGATGGGTGACAGTGGGATTTAAGAGTTCCCTTTCTGCAGTCTCGCTTCGAGCCGCGCTTTCAACAGCGGGTGCATGGTATAGTATTGCAGAAGCGGTTCTCCTTTATGCAGCTGAGGCACAAAAGCAATTTCTGCATTCAGGTATTTCTTCAGGATTTTTCCGGTCAGCAGATGGCTTTGCCGGAATACATACGAGCGGTATGCCTCAATGTCCGGAAGCGAAACGTTATCGGTGCTTATTTTTTCCTGCCAGAGAATATCTCCTTCGTCAATCTCCCGTGATATCCGGTGAATGCTGACCCAGATTTCTTTCTGATCCCACAATGCCCATTCAATGTTATTCATGCCTCTGTACTCAGGCAAACGCGAAGCATGCACATTCAGAAATATGATATCCGGTGATGCCAGCACTTCCGCCTTTAGGATTCCGCTGTTGCTGACGATGACTGCCGGAGAAAGGCTTCGGATCAAACTAATTGCTGCGACTCCATTCACCGGACCTGTTTTATAAATAATCGCTTCGCTCAAAAAAGCTTCGCGCTTTTGAGCAGCAGCTTCATCGGGTTTCAGGTGCCCGCCATCCGGTTGCGTTTGTTTTCTGGAAAGCAAATGACTGAGTGAATGGATCCGTTGCTGGCGGATTGTCTTTTTCAGAAAACGCAGGTATTTACCGGGCCGGTGGTTGAGACCGACTTCATGCAGGAGTATGAAATCGGGACGGATACCGTTTTGCAGCAGGGAGTCCAGCTGAATAAGAAAATAAGTATCCTGCAGGCTATAGGTACTCAGTCCGGTTTTCATGCCTTGCGATCGGTTAGCTGAAAGCATTCTTTTTCCAGGAGAAGGGAGTCGACAAAATATTTGGTGGCCCAGTTTGGAAAATTAAACGGTTCGTATTTCCCCCAGATGGGAAAAGAGCCCGGCATGGCGCCGCGTGTTTCGGGTTGTTCATTCAGCCCCCTGTCCTGCACATACAACAGAAAATCGTTCATCTTCAGGCCGGCATTGAAATACTGGATATTCCCCGTGTGTTTGAACAGCTGAAACCAAATGATGGCTATTTGTGCACAACCCGTCACAATCGGGTATTCACTGCCTTTCCAGTTGCGGTCGTACCGTCCGTTCAGGAATTTGTTTTTGTTAAAACGTTCGAAAAGCACATCTGCGGCTTTGACAGCCGAAGCGATGAACCGCTGATCGTTCAGCAGCTGTCCGCATTCGAGCAGCCCGTCGATCGTATAGGACAAGGTATGTAAAATGGGTTTGCTGTTGCGCCGGATGGTATTGTCACAATCTTCAAACCAGCCATTGGGGTTTTGTTTTTTCTCTATGATCCAGAGGAGATTCCGGAGAGCTGTTTCTTTGTATAAAGGATTGCCGGTGATACGGTGCAGCAATAACAAAGGCGCATCAACGTAACTGTCGTAGACCCTGGGCACATTCATGAAAGCATTTTTCTTCCAGCAGCCGTCGCTTTCCTGGATGCTGCAGAGCCAGTCGGCTGCTTTGCAGGCACCATCCAGAAAACGTTTTTCGTTTGTCTGCTGATAGGCGCTGATGAGGCCGCGAATCACCTGGCCTGTATTGAACACCACTTCCGCGCGGTTGTCGTCGATGCATTCACCCTGGAATCCTCCGCTGGGTTTTTGGACAGTAAGGAGCCATTCCGAAGCAAGGATGGCGCGATCGGTGATGTCCTGTCTTTTTTCTTCTGTACCGTAACGGATGAGAGAAGGAATGATATAACCGCTGGTCTCCACGTAGGAGCTGGTCCAGCCCCCGATGATGCGGTACGATCCGAATCCATCATCTTTCATCGCTTTTTGTGCCTCCAGCAGCCAGTCAACCGCTTTGGCAAGTCCTGCAGCCCTTTCGGCTTCGTTGTATGTTTTGTCTGACCAGGGATTGATCACAGCATTGCCTTTTCGCCGCGGGCCGAGCAAACTGCGGTAAAAATCATTTGCCACAATATTGCGCTGCCTGGTCAGCAACAGCGAGGTGCTGAAATTCCTGGAATAACGAAGGAGGCTTTTGATCATTCCCGCAAATTTAGGTATTTGAATTTACAATCGGTCTTTGAAACGACAAAGCCCTTTCCCGGAATCCGGAAAAGGGCTTTGGTTTTGGGTTGTTCAATGCCAGAGTGTAAGGATGACAGAAACCAGACAGATGCTGACGATGTGGTAAGATGCGTCAATCAGTGTGAGTTTCACCGGGCGCATGGCATACATGTTATTCATGGCTGTGCTGGTGCCTACATATCCGACACCCAGCATGGCTCCTGCTTTCAGGGCAACCAGGATATTGGGCGGCTGCACGAAATAAATAACACAGGCTGTGGCCATCGCAGTGATGAAGTTGAGCACAAAGGTTGTTCCGAACATCAGACCCATGCTGGGTTTGTTTTCGGGGTCCATTTTGACACCCACCAGGCTCATCCAGGTTTTCTGGAACAGCAGTGAATACCAGACAGCGCCGAGGACAAAGTAAACGAGGGCTGCAACAAGAATGTGAACGTAGTTCAGATTTGCAAGCATGGTGGAGAGGGTTTTGGTTTAGATATGAAATGTAAGGATAAATTTTGAGAAGGGCTTGATTCCGGAAACCCGAAACAAAAACATGCAATGCAAAAAAGGGAAATAATATCGAATATCGAACGCCGAATATCGAATTTCGAAGTCTATGCCGATAGGCAATCATCAAAACAATATCTGGCCTCCAATTGTGCGACCCTTTCAGGGTCGAAGCGCTTATTGTTGTGTTTGCTATAAACCTTTGATGCCGCTGGCATCAGCCCTTCGTGGTCTATCGTCCGGGTTAAAAGCCATTTCGTCTTCTAATAAATTGGCTGGCGCTGGAGAAAACACTCCGACATTCGATATTCGGCGTTCGATATTCGATATTCTTTGATTCAGAGGACTATCCTTTTGCCTTGACCCAGCAAGAGAATGTTCAATTCCCAATCTTAATGGCACTTGAGAATTGAACATTGCACATTGAATATTGAGAATTGTTCCCCTCTCGCCTAAGCCGTAGTCTCAATCTCAGTCAGGCGCCAGGCATCGGGAGTGCCGAGCTTCTGATCGGAGCAAAGCCGGAGATAAAAGAAAAGCTGCAGCTTATAGGCCGTTGTCCATTTGAGGGAAGTTTCCACCAGAGCCTGTCTCAATGGAAGCTTATCGCCCCAGGGCAAAGTTACGAGACGCGTGTCGAGCTCTTCTTCAGTCAGGGTCGCAAACATTTTCTCCAGCAAATCAATTTGTTCATCCATTTTGGCAAGGAACTGATCGCCGCTGAGTGTTTTGGCTTCAGCAACAATATGACCGAAATAGGCGCGGAAATCACTTTCCGCATTCTGCATCCAGAAACGGAGCATCCCGGTGCTGCACCAGCTCAGGTACTGAAGCAGTTCGAGTGTGCTGCGTACATTTTCTTTGGGCCGGAAATCGAGCTGTCCGGCAGGAATCTTGGTCGACAAACGACGGCTGACTTTCATTTCCTTGACTATACTTTGAAGCAATTGTTCTTTTTTCATGGTGACCGGTTTTTAAGAGAAAAACAAAGATAACGAAAACGAAAATTGCCTTCCAAAGCCCTTTGCAATAAATAAGCTTGATGGATAATATAGTTTCATCTTCCCAGGCAATCATGTAAGAAATTCACGGTATTCGTTGCTTTCTGAGGCAACGGGTCCGGCATTATTGGCGTATAATTGCGCCTCCGATATTTCACGAAGTATTCTCCCAGTCAGGCCCTACATGGAAAAAGTTCTTTTCGATCTTAGTTTCAATCATTGGGCTTCCCTGTTGCTTGCCTTGGTTCCGGCACTTATTAACCTCATTATTTTCCTGTACATTTCATTCTTCTTTCCCAAGAATGAAACAAACCGTACCCTTGCCGTTTTCATTCTGCTTCTTTTTCTCTGGGAAGGGACCGACG
>DASYGQ010000394.1:0-5506 GCA_035999585.1 Bacteroidia bacterium
AAACTGGACGCGCATCTCGAGTCTTAATCTCATGCATAACGTAACATCCTGCACATTCAATCCGAACAACCCCAGCCAGATTTTCGCCACCACTGAATACGAAGGCCTGTGGATGTGCAGCAATGTGAATGCAGCCAATCCGGTATTCAGTCAGGTAGCCAATTATCCTTTCAAGCAACCCGAAAGAGTATACTTCAATCCCTATAACCTGAACGAAATGTGGGTAAGCAGCTTTGGCAACGGCTTGAAAATGGGAACACTTCTTCCTACAGGCATTCCCCGTTTCGAAGAATCAGGGAAACTTCAGGTCTATCCGAATCCTTCGTCAGGAAGCTTCCGTATCGAAACCGGAAATGCTCCGGGCGATGCCGATGTGATCATTTTCAATAATCAGGGTCAGGCGCTTCGCCGCATGAGGCTTGCAGGCGGAGCAGGCACACTGGATCTTTCGGACTGTGCTCCCGGAATCTATTGGATCACCAGCGGTACCTTCAGAACAAAGGTGATCATCACCCGTTAAACCTATTCCATATATGAAAAAAGCACCCCTCAAAGGGTGTTTTTTTTTGCACTGACATCTTTCACTTTCATTAATCCCTTCTTTAATTTGACAATATAGGTTATTAGTTTTCAAGCGATTACAATTGAATTTCAATTGTTAATTATATGATACACTACTAACTAATGTAATCCTATTGGCTTGTAGACGGCTTTGCATTGATCCATTTTTGTTATTGAAAAAGGGGGAACCCTTTACTGACAAAGAAACCCCTAATCTCTGCAGCCATGAAAACAACCTTACCTGTCAACCTCGTCATTTTCCGCAGGCTGATATTCAGCAGCCTTTGCTTGTGTGTGGTGTCTTCTGCTTCGGCGCTCAACTGGGCTTACGACACTTATTTCGGTAACGGAACCACGGCCACATCATTTACCGGACTGGGCTTCACGCCGGACCTGATGATCATCAAAGGCAATGGTGCCACGCCTGCCTACATCCGTGTATCGAGTGAACCGGCCAATGAATCCAAAGAGCTGGATGTGGGAGGCGCCTATGCCAATGACGCCATACTCAATTTCGTATCCACAGGCTTTACCCTGGGCACCAATGCCGGGGTGAACGCCAACGGAAGCACATATAATTTTGTAGCCTTTCAGGCAGGAAGCGATCTGGCAGTAGGAACCTATACAGGCAACGGGGGATTCAGCTATACAGTATCCGGCCTTGGATTTACTCCGGCTTTCGTGATCGTATATTCCAACAGCAGCCTCGATGTGCCGGTGTACACCACCACGCAGATGTCACCCAGCTCTGCACTCTTTGGCAATTCTCAGATCTGGACCAATTATATCAGTTCCCTGAATTCAGGAGGATTCAGCACCGGAACTTATCTCAATGTAACCGGACAGGTTTATTATTATGCCGCATTCCGTTCAGTTGCGGGTGTCATCACAACCGGTTCCTATACCGGAAGCGCAAGCAGCCAAAACATTACCACCCCGGGCATGACTCCTGAATACGTCATTGCCAATAACGGCAGTGTACTGGGTTTCCCGATGCCCGTACAAAAACTGGCCACCCTGTCCGGAAGTGCTTCTGTAAGATTTAATCCCAGCGCCATTTTAACAACAGACATCACCTCTCTGAATGCCGGCAGCTTTACCGTGATGGGTTCCAGCACCGATGCCAACAGCACCTCCAATACCAATTATTATGTAGCCTTCGGGGCAGGTTCCGCGTTTCCTCTTCCCATCCAGCTGGTTTCTTTCAGGGCCGATTATCAGAATGGCAGCGCAATCCTAAGCTGGGAAACCCAGACGGAAACAAATAACGATTTCTTCAGCATCGATCGCACGTATGATGGCATTCATTACGAAACAGCAGGCACTGTAAAAGGCGCAGGCAACAGTTCCGTACACAGGTATTATACGTTTCTTGATCCTGCTCCTCTTGAAGGAGAGATCGTGTATTACCGACTGAAGCAAACGGATTTCAATGGCGATCATTCTGAACCGGGATTCACTTCTCTCAAAAGCTGCTCCGGCTCCTCTGCTGATCTGCAGCCCAGTGTATACCCTAATCCAGCCACCGAAAGCCTTCACTTCAGTTTCAGTTACAACAGCGATGCATTTGTGGATTTGGAAGTGTTTGACCGTCTTGGAAAGAAAGTTTACTGCAGCCACCTTCCTGTTTCCAAAGGCCACAATGATATACGGATGGATCTGAGCGACATGGCTTCAGGTATGTATGTCTTGCGCCTGCGAGATGAAGCAAAAGAAGTCAGTCAGAAATTTATCAAGGCACTGTGACAAAATACCATTCTGAGCATGGCCATCAAAAACAAAAGCCTCTGTAAGGAGGCTTTTGTTTTTGATGCACAATAAAATATCGTTGATCATTTCATTCTCTCGACTCCAGAAAATACAACAGGTCCTTCACAATCTCTTTCGATACAGGATCCGTCTTCGAAGGCAGCGAGGCCTTTATTTCTTTCACAGCCTGCTTGCGCGCTGTTTCATCGCTCAGATCCATCTCCTGAATAATTGTCTGCAATTCAATCAGCAGCAATGGATCATTGGAGCGACAGGTCATTCCTGTAAAATAAAGGAGGTGTTTGCTCATATCAATACCGGCTTCCCAACACATCGCCAGCAATTCTTTCAGGTAATTGGCATAGCGGGGCGACTCAAACGCTTCCATCAGAAATTCTGCTGCAAGTGGAGACTCTTTCAGAACATCCAGCATCTGCTCATGCAAAATGGGGTCGCGGGTGGCTGCAGAAAGCATGTCATAAAAACCGGCAAAACCTTTTTGCTGCTCTTCCTCTTGTGTCTCCTGCTTGCCGCCTATGATGGCAGTGATGTAGTTCTCCGTTTCGTGAATGCGTATCGGAGGGAGCTCCTCCCCGTCTTCGTCGTGGGTTTCGTCTTTGTTTATCATTGGAGCGAATTTCGGGAATTTTTGTGGGGTTTGGAAATATTTGGGGGGGAGTATGTTTATGTGGGCGTTTCCCTGAAGCGAGGCGCTTTAAGATCTGATTTGGCTAAAGCCCTAATGAGTTGACGCGCCTGCATCAGGGCCGGGCTTTCGCAACTCGCTCTTTGCTATTTCCTTTTAACGTTATCATTTAATTATTAGGATCACGATCCATTCAAGTGTCTGGAAGCAAAGGAGCTCAGACAAAAATTGCTCAATCCCTAACGCGAAAATTGGTTTGGTTCAATCCTTAACCGGGTGATGAAGCGATTCTTCGGCTGATTTGACGGTGAGGTCGTGGGCTGCTTCGTCGCCCAGGTATTTGTCAATCCAGCGATGAGCAAGGTAAATCAATGGGGTGAGTAAAACGGCGATCACCAGTTTGAAGGTATAGCCCGTGAGTGAAGCTTCGATGTAAATCTTGGTTGTCCACTTACCGGGCAGCCAGAAAGCAATGGCCCCGACAATAAATGTATCCACCAACTGTGAGATAACGGTGGACCCTGTGCTACGCAGCCACATCATTTTTCCACCTGTCTTGTCACGCAGTGCCCAGAAAATAAACACATCCACAAACTGGGATACCAGGAAGGCAACCAAACTGCCCACAATGATGAGCATGCCTTGTCCGAATACAGCCGAAAACTGATTGTCACTCACTGTCGACACACTCGGGTATGGAGCGGAAGGCACGCGGATTGCAAAAAACAATATCACAAAGGCATAAGCAATGAGGGCGGCTGTAATGATGGAGAGTTTCCGAACACCTGACCTTCCATAAAACTCATTGATGATATCCGTTGTAATAAACACAACCGGCCAGGGAATGATACCGATGCTGAGTATGAACGGACCAAACTGAACGATTTTGCTTCCGATCAGTTCGGCTGTCACGGCATTGGTGATGAAGAGGCCGGCCAGTACAATGTAAACGGTTCCCTTTTTAGAGCTGAAAATCATGGCTGTTCGTTTAGGAATTGAAGGAGCGTGCTGTAAATATAATCAAGATCAGCATCCGTGATACAGTATGGAGGCATCAGGTAAATCACGTTTCCGAGCGGACGAATCAGAATCTGCTTCTCCAGGAAGAAAGCATAAGCCTTATCACGGACGGAATGAAAATAGGACGTATCCCCTTCCAGCTCCAGCACCAGGATAACACCCATCAATCTTACTTCCTTCAAAGCCTTATGGCCTTTCAACCTATCTGCAAATCTCCTGTGGCAAGCTTCGATGCGCTTTACATGCTTCAGACTTTGCTCTTTTTCAAACAGTTCAAGACTTGCAATACCGGCTGTACAGGCAATCGGATTTGCGGTATAGGAATGACCGTGAAAAAATGTTTTCATCTTGTCTTCCGACAAAAAAGCGTGGTATATTTTATTTGAGCAGGTGGTCACCCCGAAAGCCATCATCCCTCCGGTAAGTCCCTTGGAAAGACAAACCACATCGGGTTTCATGCGGAGGTATTCCGATGCAAACATTTTCCCGGTACGGCCGAAACCGGTCATCACTTCATCGGCAATGCAAATAATTTTCTCCTTCTGGCAAATTTCAACCAGAGCATTCAGGCCATCGGCATCCATCATGCGCATCCCGGCTGTGCCCTGCACCATTGGCTCGTAGATGAAAGCAGCCAGTTCTTTGCCGTGTTCGGCAATCAGGCTTTTCAACTCCTGGAGGGCGAGCTCTTCCCGGCCGGGAAGGGGCGCCTCAATAAAATAAACATCAAAGAGCAAGGAATCAAATGCTCCGGTGAATGCGCTGCGCCCACTGACGGACATCGCACCAAAGGTATCACCGTGGTAAGCTTCTTTGAGAGCAATGATTTTTGTGCGCTTCTCCCCTTTGTTATGCCAGAACTGCAAAGCCATTTTCAGGCCCACTTCCACGGCAGTGGATCCATTGTCGGAATAAAACACACGCTTCTGCCCTTCCGGCAAAACACCCAACAGCATTTCAGCCAGGCGTACAGCAGGTTCGTGTGTGAAGCCTGCAAAGATGAGATGTTCAAGGGCAAGGGCCTGGGCATGTATCTTTTCAGCCAGGTAAGGATGTGAATGGCCGTGTAAATTTGTCCACCACGAAGAAATAGCATCGAGGTAGCGTTTTCCGCTTTCTTCATACAACCAGGCACCTTTGCCGCTTACTATCCCGATTGGCGGAAGGGCGGTATGCATTTGCGTATAGGGGTGCCAGATGATGCTGGAATCTCTTGTGCTCAGGCTCATAAAAAAATCCCGTTCCGGATGGTTCCGGAACGGGACGAAATTAAGAACAATTCAATCAGATGCCTGCAAACTGAGGGGCATATTTAGTGATCACGTCCTGGTTGATTTCATTTTCCTTGGCGATGCGTCCAAGTAGTTTCGAACCGCTGTATTTGAGAATAATGTCTTCCGACATTTTGTGGGGTGCGCCGTTGAAGACAATGCCCAGTATTTTCAGGTTTCGGTATTTCAAAGCATCCAGGGTAAGCAGGGAATGATTGATGCTGCCCAGATAGTTCTGAATCACCACCACCACTTCAGC
>DASYGQ010000395.1:0-5383 GCA_035999585.1 Bacteroidia bacterium
ATTTTGTTTTTTTTAGAACCGGTCACCAGGAAAAGCAGATTACGTGCACGATTGATAAGCGGTGCTGTCATCGTAATCCGGAATATTTTTTCTTCCTTTAAATAGAGGCTCCTCACTCCCTCTGCCTGTTCCTCGATTACATCCGTGTTCGGGAATAGGGATGCCGTATGTCCGTTTTCACCCAAGCCCAGAAGAACAAGATCAAAACACCAGGGATCTTCCCCGAAAAAACTGTTTAATTCCTTCTCGTATACCGCCGCCGCTTTCTCCGGAGGCATATCTGTGGGGATCAAATGAATATTGGAAGAAGGGATAGGGATTTTATCAAGTAACATGGATCTGGCACGACCTGCATTGTTTCTTGAGTCATTCAGCGGGACACAGCGTTCGTCGCCCCAGAAAACATACACCTTGCTCCAGGGAATTTGTTCGCAGTAGGGGTGGCCTGATAAAAGGGAATACAATGCTTCCGGAGTATTTCCGCCTGAAAGGGAAATGCTGAACCTGCCTCTGGCTGCAACTGAATCATTTGAAAGCTGGATGATAAATTCGGCAGCAGCCTGATAGAGCGCTGTTGCTGTTTCAAAAATATGAAGATTGTCCGAGGTGTTTTTTTTCAATGTGGTTACGCTGGATTTATCATAGGGTCAAGGATGAATAGCGAATCCTGTGACTTGTCTTGAAAAATAAAATAATTTACTTGCCGCCTTTTTTGTCAGGGGGAGAGATGACCCAGCTGTGACCATCTTTCGCAATAAGCGCTTCAGCATCCTCGGGCCCCTGCAAACCTGCTTCATAGTTTGGAAAATTGACAGAAGGATTGCTTTCCCAGGATTCAAGAATCGGCATCACTGCTTTCCATGCTGCTTCAACCTGATCCGCACGCATAAACAAGGTAGAATCTCCTTCCATGATATCCAATAAGAGAGTTTCATAAGCTTCTGGAGTACCGGAGGTATAAGATTCGTCGTAATTGAATTGCATGTCAACAGGGTGAAGCATCATTTTCAGGCCCGGGCGTTTAGCCTGAAAACGCATACGGATGCCCATATGCGGTTGGATATTCAGGATGATCCTGTTTGGTGGCCAGTTGCCTGTGGCTTCAGGAGGGAAGGATTGGTGAGGGACCGGCCTGAACTGGATAGTAATAACAGAAATCGTTTCGCTCATACGTTTACCGGTACGAAGATAAAAGGGTACACCCTGCCACCTCCAGTTGTCAATAAAAAATTTGACGGCAGCAAATGTTTCTTTGACGGAGGTCTTACTCACATCTTTTTCCTGGCGGTACCCGACGACCTTTTTTCCTTGTATCCAGCCTGGGCCATACTGGCCTCGTACAGCGTACTGATGGACTTCTTTCGGATCTATTTTCCGCAAAGCATTTAAAACATCTACTTTTCGATTTCTTACTTCATCCGCTTCAAATGAAACAGGAGGTTCCATAGCCACCAGACACAGTAATTGAAGAAGGTGGTTCTGGATCATGTCCCGAAGTGCTCCGGCCGTTTCATAATAATTCCCCCGGTTCTCTACACCCAGTTGTTCGGATACTGTCATCTGAACACTCTCAATGTAGTTACGGTTCCAGAGCGGCTCGAACAATGCATTTGCAAAGCGAAAGGCCAATATGTTCTGAACCGTTTCTTTTCCCAGGTAATGATCGATGCGATAGATCTGAGTTTCATCAAAAATGGTGTGCAGCAGACTATTCAGAGCCTTTGCGCTTTCCAGATCATATCCAAAAGGCTTTTCAACAACAATGCGGCTTTTTATTTTGTTTTTTGCCAGACCGGATTCTCCGATTTTTCGGGCGATGATTTCAAATGAAGCGGGCGGAACGGCCAGATAAAAAACACATGTTGCGGATGTTTTCCATTGTTTCTCAAAAGCAGCAATCTTCTTTTTTATACCTGAATACGTAGCATTGGCCTGAAACCCGCCGCTGTAATAATGGATATGTTTGGAGAAGGACTGCCACTCCGTTTTTTGGGATTTTCCTCTTCGGGAGAACTTATCCACGCCCACATGCAGATGTTTCTGAAATGCCTGGTCCGAAAGCTTGCTTCGGCTTACCCCGATTATTTCAAAATGTTCCGGGAGCCGGTTGTCCAAATACAAATTGTAAATACCAGGGAGTAATTTTCTCCAGGTCAAATCACCTGTAGCTCCAAGAATGATGAGGATTGTTGGGCCGGGCTTTTCCGTTGATTCCATTTTTTTAGTGTTGATTCCAATGGGTGTGAAAAATGCCTTGCCGATCGTTTCGTTCGTAGGTATGTGCTCCGAAATAATCCCTTTGAGCTTGTATTAAATTGGCGGGAAGCCAGGCACTCCTCAAGCTGTCGTAGTATGCGAGAGAACCCATCATGGCCGGAATGGGGATGCCGGTTTCGACACCGGTTTGAATGACTTTACGAATCCCGGTTTGATTTTGCATCAGCTTGTCTGCCAGCCCGGGATCTGTGAGAAGGTTTGGTAAATCCGGCTGCCTGGAAAAGGCAGAGCGGATATCTTCGAGCAAAGACGCACGGATGATGCAGCCTCCCCGCCAGATTTCAGCAATTTTTTCTGGTTTCAGATTGTACTTGTATTCTTTGGAAGCCGCCTGCAATAAAGCCATTCCCTGAGCATACGTTGTAATCATGGAGAAATAGAGTGCCTGTTCAAGCCAGACAATCAATTCCTTTTTATCGCCTTTGAAATTCATTTCAAGGGCCTGAAGCATTCGGCCGCTCCCGGCAGGGTCTTCCCTTCCGGCGGACAAATCGCGCATGGATACGGCTGCATCAATAGTGGGAATCGGGACTTGCAAATGAATGGCATCCTCGGAAGTCCACCCTCCTGTTCCTTTTTGATGGGCACGGTCACGAATGACGTCGATGAGGCGGTTGTCGGTTAGCTCGTCTTTTTGAGAGAAAATGTCTGCTGTAATTTCCAGGAGAAAAGAATGCAAAATACCTGTATTCCATTTGGAATAAAGAGCGTGCAATTCATCGTTGCTCAATCCACCTGCAATTTTCAATAAATGGTAGGATTCAGCAATGAGTTGCATAATCCCATATTCAATGCCGTTATGCACCATTTTTACATAGTGACCTGCCGAACCTGGCCCCAGCCAGGTAACACATGGCTTATTTTCTACTTTTGCTGAAATGGCTTCCAGCATACCTGCTACGCGCGCATACACATTTTCCGGCCCGCCGGGCATGATGCTCGGCCCGAATCGTGCCCCGGTCTCTCCGCCGGAAATACCCACACCCATAAAATGTATGGCCGATTGCTTCAGCTGGAGGGAACGCATATCGGTATCCGTAAAATGAGAATTACCACAATCCATCACCAGATCGTTTTCTGATAACAAGGGCTTTAGTTCATCAATAACTTCATCTACTACCTTTCCAGCTGGCACAAGCAATATAATGACTCTTGGCTTCTTGATGCTTTCAATGAACTCAGCCAGCAAGGATGTTGAGAAGACATTCGGGCCTGGTGCTTCAGTCTGAAGCATCTTAACCTGTGCAGTGTCTTTGTCAAAGCCGGCTACACGGTATCCATGATCAGTCATGTTGAGAACCAGATTTCGGCCCATTGTACCTAATCCGATTACCCCGTAATCATACTTTTGTTCTGCCATTTCAAATAGAAATAAGTGCTAACTGGTTGTTAAGCCGAAGCGTTTTAGTTGTTTTTTTATAGCAGGTAGTCCTTCATAGTGCAATCCATGCATGCCTGTTTTTCTTGCAACTTCAACAAACATAAGCCTGTCATCAATGTAAAGCGAATTTTCCGTAGCCGTTTGAGCAATGTCTGAGGCCATGCGGAATATATCGGCATCTGGCTTGCGGAGATGAACAAAGGAAGACGAAACAAAGGCGTCAAATAACTCACTCAGCTTGTATTTTTTGATGCGATAATTATTCAATTCCCGTCCTTCGTTGCTTACTGCAACAATTTTGAGGCCATGACTGGTTTTTAATTTTTTGAAGAAGGAAATGGTATCTGTATAGGGAAGTGACTGTTTGAACATGAATGCTGTAAAATCACCCTCGGAAAATTTCCGCGGTTCATAGAAGACAACGCGATGTAAATATTCACTGAGTGTTAACTTGCCTTCTTCGTAAGTATCGAATGTGAGGTGATGCCTCTCATTGACCTCTTCTGCATTCAGCCGGAAATGCGTAATTGCTTTATTCCTCGAATCCCGGCCCCATCCGTTGGTAAGAAGGACACCGCCAATATCAAGAAATAAAGTTGTAATTTTTAATTTGCTCATGAAATCCTTCCTTGGAATTGCAACTTGCGTGAATCCTTCATCATCTGACACAGTTTATCCAGATTGGTATCGATGTCTTTCCCCAGATGAATGCGAATCACCCTGCGCCTTTTATCGTCCAGGGAACGGAAATCTCCAAGTGCTTGTGCCTGGTGTAGAATTCCAAATCCGAATTTTTCACCAGGTATGGGTAAATCAAGCTCCTCCTCACCAATTAATATCAGATAAAGCCCGGTATTGGGCCCGCCTTTGTGGAGCTGACCGGTGGAGTGAAGGTAGCGTGGGCCATTCAGCAAGGTCGTTGCTGATTTCGTTTGATCTCTGACCTCCTGGCGCCAGGCCTGCAATTGTTTTACGCGGGAGTCAGTCATCAGAAAGTAGGGAAGAAAAGCAACGTAGTCGGGAGGTTTTGATACTGCAATAAAGGAACTCACAAAGGCGGCTGCTGATTCAGTTCCGGAGAGGCCTTTCGCTTGTTTGCCTGCGTATATGGAAATATCGTTACTGGTCAGCAAAGGAAGAGGTTCATTGAAAGCACCATGGTCCTTCCATTTTTCAAGAAGTTGCTTTGTATTCATTTTACTTTCTTCCACATTCGGCTGATCAAATGAATTGATGCCAATGATAATTCCTGCAACAGCAACGGCAACTTCCCAGCGGTAGTATTCACCGCCCAGAGCAAATTTGTCCGGTATCTGAATCCGAACCACAGGGTGACCGGCTTTTTCAAGGGCGCTGATTTTAGTTTTATCATCCTCATTGGAGTCGGAAGCGAGAAACAGATGTATAAATAAACGGTCCTTACCATATACTTCCGGAGTGCCGACAGGTTCGCCGTTTACAGGAATTAAGCCCCTTCCTTCCTTGCCCGTACTTTCTGCAAGCAATTGTTCGACCCAATAACCGAATGAGGTGATGGCGGAAGACAACACAAACGTTATCTTATCCCGGCCATGCTGCTGACAAATGCCTAAAAGGATGCCAAGACTAATTGAGGGACTGGAAGCAGCAGAAACGCCTTTGCTTTTGCTCTCCATCTGACGTGCAGAAGACAACAATGCTTGGATATCGATTCCCATCAAAGCCATTGGTACCAGACCAAAATCC
>DASYGQ010000253.1:0-3695 GCA_035999585.1 Bacteroidia bacterium
GATTAGAAGCTGTCTGATTACTCAGAAACGAAGGGAAAACCCAGGAAAAAGTGCCGGCGGGGTAGGGGCCTACAAGGGTATAAGGAATCTGGTTCGGCCCTGCGCATACATTTGTGGCACCTTGAATGGATGGTGCATAGGCATGCACGGTAATTGTAAAACTACCTGTGTTGTTGTTGTTATCCAACCAGCCAAGACTTGCTACCATGGTGGCTGGTCCGCCATTGCAGAATGTGAGGCTAAAGGAATTGACTTGAGGTCCAGGGGAAGCGCTTCCTGTGCAACCTGAAGTAAACTTGAAGGTTCCGCTTGTTACAGTTGCATTATTTCCTATTGAACGCATATCAATTCCAATCACATAGTTAACCCCCTGACAGAGATAAAAATTCGAATTGGGTGTGGTCACGTACGTTGTTTGAGCCAGCGCCTGGCTGACCGGTAAGAGGCCACAGCTAAGCATTGCTCCGATAAATAATTTTCTGATTGTTTTCATAGGTGTGTTTTGGTTTAGTTTAGAAAATCGTTAAGTATGGCAAGGATGCCTTTGGTGATAAAATCATAAGAATAATACAACAAGCGTTGATAAACGTGAACACAATCAGACATCGTTTTCTCTGAAAGGCCTGCAAATATGAGCCGAACAAAACCTCATAGCAAGCTCAATTTATCAGGTGGCGGGTTTCATTGAGCGGATTGCGTGATTTAGCCTGTGGATTGCAAATGCTGTATTTCATATAATATACACTTTATAAGAGATCAGATATTATAAAGCACTGATTTGTAATAGCTTTGGGTTTGTTGTTTGATTTTGTCGTATTTGTGAAATATGCTCCGGTATTTTTCTGGTATGTCATTTTTGCAATTAAAATATATCTTTGCCCAGCATTCAAAAGAAAATGAGATCAAAAAAAAATTCTTTCGCAATTGTTTTCCTGCTGTTGATGAACGTGGTTTATTGCCAAAATGCTAAACAGGGGATCAGCAGCCGGCTTTTTTACGGTGGTGTTGATGCCGGTTATTCAGCCATTGGATTTTCAGAAGGAGGAGGCCTTGGAAAGGGACCGGGACTCTCGGTTTATGCAGGTTTTATGAAAAATAAAACAACAGGGTTTGAGCTCATCATCAACAGCCTTCTCCGTTCCTCGCAGGAGAATGCCTTCTTACCGGGCCTCACATCTGTCGGAACCTCGAGTGTCCGTGGTGTTTATCGGGCTTCCATGCTTCGTATCATTCCGACCGTCCGCCTCGGGTTCGGAGAAAAAAAGATTCATCCCTACAGCCGCACCGGACTCATCATCGGTTTACCGATTGACGTAAACCTGGAATATAAAAATGCGGCTGACACCAGTGATCAGGTTGTTTCTTTAAACGGTCGTATCAGCTGGGGATTTTTGCAAACGATCGGAGTTCGTTACGAGCTGAATGAGCGCCTCTCTGTTTCTGCGGAAATATGGGGAATCCTTCAAAGCTGGGCCCCTCACAAAGCAACACTGATCACATATACCAGGAACGGCAATGATCGCCTTTCTTCGCTCAGCACGAGCGAGAAGGAAGCGGTGTATTCATCCAGCTATTCTGAGCCTCTGGATAGCAACGGTTATCCTCCGGCCGGGCAGCCAGCACAAAACCCGAAAGTATATATACCCTTCAGCTCCATGGGCTTTAACCTGGGCCTGCATTACAGACTATCGAACTGACATGAAACACATTTCGAACTATTCTCTTTTGATTGTTGCAGTTCTTTTTCTGAGTATCCAGACAAAAGCACAGGAAATGTATCCCGACAGAACCGGTAAAACTTCCTATTACGGAATCGAAGGCTCTTATGGACTTGGTCTCTTAGGACTTTCCAGTGGATATACAAATGATCAGACCTATACGAACGGCAACCTGTCCGGAAAATCGAAGCCGTATACCCTGGGCAAAGGACCCGGTGCCGGGATTTACTGCGGTTATATGTTTACCAAAAATGCAGGAGTTGAACTGGGTGTATCGGGACTGTTTGGCGCCGGCTGGACCAGTACTCAGAATTATTACATGAATGGAGCAACCGTACCCAATTCTGAAACCGAAAAGGCCTCCATGCTGCGATTCTGTCCGGCTATCCGTTTTCAGACAGGTGACAAGAAAATTCATTTATACACACGTACAGGGCTGATTATCGGATTGCCAATGGCTTTCGAGACAGAATCGGTCACCCATGACTATTTGGGAAATGAAAGCCGTGCCACCACTTCATGCAAAGGGAATCTCAGCTGGGGCTTTTCAGGGTCCCTGGGAATGCTCTGCGAACTGAGCAGTCGTTTCTCCGTGCTTGGAGAAGTCACCGGCATTATCCAAAACTGGTCACCGGCTCATCTGACTGTTTTGAAATCCAGTCATAACGGTGTCGATGATCTGTCCTCCTTGTCTGTCAGCAACAAAGAAACCGATTATGTTTCCAATCCCCAGCCTTCCACAGATCCCAATCAGCCTTCTCAGGCAAAGAAGATCTACATCCCTTTCAATTCGCTTAATATCAGCCTGGGGCTTCATGTGAAGTTCGGGAAGAATTTTAAGAATGATAAGGCGAGGTATAATTTGGGGAAGTAGGTTTGTGCCATGTTGAATGATGATTATTTGGGCATGTCCCCGCGAAGGGGCGGGGCCGGGCTTTCCCCCTTTCATAAATCCAAAATTTGGTAGGGGGCCTAGCCGCACTCGCTCTTTGCTTGCGGTGCTTCTTTAATGTTTTCAACTAAAACCGAATGCTTGTTCTCCTCATCAAGGTTATTTACTGCAAAGGAGCTCAGACAAAAATGCGTCAATCCCTCATGCAAAAAACGTTTCCAAAACATAGATTGCAGACAATCCCAAATGATCATGATTCTGGCTTCTGAAGCAATCGGCCTTCTCTTCGGAGAAAATCTCCGGTGTGATTGTCTTCATAATCTTTAACCAATACCAATAATAAAGCCAGTTCGTCTGCTTCGGGAGTGTTTTCTTTCGCTTGAAAAATGGCTAGTGTTCTTTTATCGCTTTTTGATAGGCCGCTTCGGTTTTTATGACTTTGCAATTCATAAAGCTAAGAGAGTGCTGTTTTATCATGTAAAGAAAAGAACAAAATTTATACATGATAAATCCCTCATGTATAAACGCTATACATGAGCCTATTTCTTCTCTTTCTTCGGTTTGTCAGGCTTCGAGGTTAGTTTCTTCGCCTCTGTTTCAAAATCACTCATAAAATTCTTATCCTGAATCACCCTGAATTTATCATATTCCTGCTCTGCCAGCTTTACCGCAACATCATTCCGTATTTTTCCGGCATCTTTTAAAATATCGTATTCATTGAATTGCAGAAAAGCATCCAGTTTGCCTATCCATTCAACCATTTTCATGGGTATTTGACGGGCAGCCTGATTTTCGGCATAGTCGAGATACATGGACACCACACGTTCAAGATCTTTAATCTCTTTTTCTATCAGGTAGTTTTTTGCTACGTCAATATCGCCTTTCGACACTTTGCCATGCGGGGCATTTTTGAAGGTTTGCAAGCCCATGTTTGGTTTAGAGGCATCTGCTCTTTCAGCAATAATCTGAGCGGCTGTTTTTCCTGTAATAGCCCAATGCAGTTTGTTCTGAATCGTTTTAAAGAAGGCTTTGGTTATTTCAGCGTCTTTCTGGTAGTCGATGCTGCATTGCTCGTAGATGTCGGT
>DASYGQ010000272.1:0-13587 GCA_035999585.1 Bacteroidia bacterium
AACGGAGCACGTGATTTGCGTATATATCTTTTTTCGCTTGCTGCATACAATGTTCCTCATTCTGCAAAATCCCCTTGTATCTGCGACAGTGTGTGCTCAAGGGTTGATGGAGAAATGTACGTTCCTCTGAACGACAAGCCGGCCATATTGTTCATTTGCCGCACCCATCGCAAGTACGCACCTCTGAGTGAAAAAGCCGGCCGGGACTTTCCGGAAAGCTGAACACCAATCACTTCATTTTAAAACACGGGAGCATATCAGAACCCGAAACCTATGAACTTGTATTTACGATTCGTCTATACCGTATGTTTCCTTCTTTCCGGAATCTGTTTTCAAAATGCCCAGGCGCAGACAAAGAAGCCTTACAAAGGAATAGCGGGAAGCGACTCTTCTCCGGATCAAGCGCTGAACGGAAATCCCCCGCGTACGCTGACAAGCGGTCTCAGTCAGATTTACAATTCCACTGCCTGTGGCCTTAATTATGTTCATGGAAGCGTACTTATAACCAACCGTGATCCAAACACGGCCACCGGCTCTGGTGTACCTGCCAATATTAATATCAGCGGCCTGCCGGCCCAATGCTATGCCATCGATAAAGCCTATGTTTGGTATATAGTGTCTTATACCGAATCTTCTGCTCCTACATCTTCTCTGAAAGTAACAAACCCTGCGGCAGCAACCTCCACTTATACTTCCACACTTGTCAAAAGCGGCCCGCCGAAATGCTGGAATGAAACAGGTACAGCCAATTACAGGGCAGATGTAACAGCTGCTGTTAGCGGAAACGGAACCTATACTTTCGATATTACAGGTTTTGCCAATGCAATCAATGAAATTGACGGTATATTGTTTGTGATCATTTACAAGGATAAATCGGTAACATATACCGGCACGCTTGTGATGGATGATGGACTCATAGTCAATCAAACGTCGACTGTTTCCCCGCCCGACCCAACCAATGAAACCGATTCGCTCAGTGGGTTCAATGCCTGTGGGGCGTCAACCTCTGCTTCTGCTTTTTTATTTGCCACTGACCTGCAGAAGGGAGTTAATTTCGGGAATCACACAACCACACTCAATGGGACAACGTATACTTTTCCCAATACATTTCTTGTTTTCAATGATACTACAACAACCGTCAGCAACGGTCAAACCATCTCCTCGTTTGCAACCAGTGATTATGGGGATTGTTATGCCTGGGGTTTGATTGGACTTTATTTTCAAAATAAATGTCTCACCTGTACTGCCTCGCCGATTGTGCTAACTACGTCCAGCACACCTGCAACCTGTAGCAACTCGAACGGCTCCGCAACCGTTACGGCCACAGCAGGAACACCTCCTTATACATATTCCTGGTCACCCGGCGGAGCAACTACTGCCACTGTTTCAAACCTGGCAGCCGGCACCTATTCAGTTACCGTTCATGATGCCACGAATTGCCTTCAAACAAGTTCCGTCACCGTTTCCAGTTCGGGAGGGCTGACAGCCACCATCTCCAATACAGTGAATGTAAGCTGTGCAGGAGGAAGCAATGGAAGCGCAACTGTACAGGCAAGCGGTGGAACAAGTCCCTATACCTTTGCCTGGACACCATCCGGTGGCAACGCCGCCACTGCATCAGGGCTTAGTGCGAATACCTATACCGTGACAATTACGGATGCGAACAGTTGTACAGCCGTCGCCAATGTTACCATCTCTGAGCCTCCGGCCATGAAACTTTCATTCAATCCGGTGAATCCCACCTGTAAAGGGGTTTGCAACGGGAGTATTGCAGCAACGGTGTCAGGTGGAGCAGCGGCTTATACCTGGAGCTGGGTTCCTTCCGGAGGAAGCAATGCTTCAGCTTTATCTTTATGCGCTGGAATTTATACTTGCACAGTCAGGGATGCAAACGGCTGCTCATACAGTAAAACCGACACGCTCAGCGAACCAACAGCACTTAAAGCTACTCTTGCCGGCGTGGATGCTACCTGCAATCAAAGCTGCAACGGTCAGGTTATCTGTGTGCCATCCGGAGGAAGCGCTCCCTATCAGTATTCCTGGAGCACGAACTGTACAGCAGCCAGCTGCAGTAATATCTGTGCAGGAAATTACACCCTCACACTGACCGACAGTCATCATTGTTCAGTCACAGACACAGTACGTGTCAGACAATCAACTCCTCTCGTCCTTCAAACGAGTTCACAGGCGGCTCATTGCCGCCGGCCTGATGGCTCGGCGTCTGTATCGGTGAGTGGAGGATCTGCCCCTTATACGTACAGTTGGTCACCCGGAACAGGATCAATCGCTTCATCATACACTGGGATCAGCCCTGGAACCTATTCGGTAATGGTGACTGACAATGGCGGATGCAAAGCCGGGGACACGGTTGTCGTTGGTAATGCTGCAGGGTTTACCTTTGGTAATTCAACGATCGTGAATCCAAAATGTTATCTGGGTTCAGATGGCTCAGCATCTGTAACGCTGGTTGGAGGAGTCAGTCCTTTCACTTACAGCTGGAGTCCGGCCTCTGTTGTAGGTCAGAATACTTCATTCATCAAAGGTCTTTCTGTTGGCACCTATACTTGTTATGTAACCGACAGTGCCGGCTGCCGGAATTTTCTTCCTGTCACAATCACTCAACCGGCACCACTCAACGTCAGTACAGGTCCGGTTCCTGCGCTTTGCATCGGACAAGGAACCTTGCTTCCTTCCAAAGCCACAGGAGGCACAATGCCATATACCTATTCCTGGAGTCTGGGCGGACAGCCAGTCACACCTCCTGTTTCCCCGGTTGTTACCACTACCTATACTTTGCAGGTGACCGATGCCAATGGTTGTGCTGGTTCACCGCAAAATCTGACTGTTGTGGTGAACCCTCCTCTGGAAGTGCTCGCATCAGGTGCGGCCTCCATTTGCAGCAAGGGCTCTGTTCCATTGCAGTCGGTAGCCAGCGGAGGTGACGGACATTATTCCTATTCCTGGATCCCGTTTCAGGACCTGAACAGTTCAACAATACCAAATCCTCAGGCCTCCCCTTCAGCCACGACAACCTATACTGTTGTCGTCAGGGATGGCTGTGGATCTCCTGCCGATTCAGCAACGGTTACGGTTACCGTCCTGGGCCCGCCTTTACTACGGATTTCGGTCGACGACTCGCTCGGTTGCGCACCGCTTTGCGTGACTTTTACAAGCCAATCGAACCCTGCTTGCATGAATGCCAGCTGGCATTTTAGCGATGGCGATTCGGCTAAAGGTTGTGGAACTCAGAGCCATTGTTTTAAAAGGCCAGGAACCTATGGTCTGGCATTGAACATAACTGATAGTGCCGGATGCAGCCAATTACTTTCCCGGCCGGCATACATCAAAGTGTATCCTATGCCAAAAGCTTCCTTTGCGGCAAGTCCTCAACCAACGAGCATTCTGGAGCCTCAGATTTATTTTACGGATATGTCGACCGGTGCAATCAGCTGGGCCTGGAATTTTGGAGATCTTGCCGGGGCCGGTTCTGTGCTGCAGAATCCCTCCTATACATATCCTGACACAGGTTGTTATCCTGTTTTTCTGAAAGTAAAAAACAACTATGGCTGTTCGGATTCAACGGTGCAGTCGGTATGCATAGAGCCATACTTCACTTTTTATGCACCCAACACGTTTACTCCCAATGGGGACGGAAAGAACGATGTCTTTACTCCTCTTGGAGCAGGAATTGATATCAGCAAATATCAGTTCCTTGTTTTTGACCGTTGGGGGAATCTTATTTTTGAAACCCATATCTGGGGAGAAGGGTGGGATGGACACGCAAATGGTGGAACCGTTATTGCACAGGTAGATACTTATGTCTGGAAAGTGTTCGTGTCGGATTTCAAAGGAGAGCGCCATTATTACCTGGGTCATGTGAATCTTGTACGGTAAATTACTCTGGATCACAGCCGGTTGGAGCTGTCTGTGATATCCCCCTTCATTTTATAATCATTTGCCTGCCTTTGATTCTCCTGTTTTGACGGTGCTCATTCATTCCAGCCTGCTCAATAAAATTAAATCAGGAACCCAAAGTTTTACTATTTTCGTAATCATTCCCATTCCGTCTGATTCAAATAAGGTTTAGCTTGTGGTTTATTCATAAAAGGAATAAACCGGATCAGAAGATTGTGGACGGTGAAACAGCCAATGTAGTCCGACAGAGATGCGAAAATAAAATAAACGTTATCTTGTCTTTTAGGAATGGAAACAAACAGCACAAATAAAAACGGTAACCGGCTTTCAGAACAGGATCTGAGGAACAAAATGGATTTTGATAAATTCATGAAGGATTACAAGCCTCGTCCTCTCTATAAAAGCTGGAAGTTTTACCTCGCTGTTGCCGCTGCTGCTCTCATGATTTATGGAGCATACCGGATTTCCCAGGATGATAATGAAAATACCTTTGTCGAAAAAAACACTGCTGTCGCAGCATACATCAAACCTGTTCTTCCGGGAGCTGATGTGCTTCCTGTTTCGTTTCAACTGAAATCAGGAACCGATACTGTTCTTGCTTATCTGAAAGGGACTCTGCTTCATATCCCTGCCAATGCTTTTCTGGATTCGAAAGGCAACAAAGTGCAGGGGCGTGTTGAGCTCAGGTATCGGGAAATGCATCGGCTAAGTGAATTTTTTGTGAGCGGTATCCCGATGACTTATGATTCAGCAGGGCACCAATACTGTTTTGAATCTGCCGGACTGCTCGAGATTGCTGCGTTTCAGGATGGCCTTCCGGTTTTTGCAAACCCCAAACAACCGATCCGCATAGTTATGCTTTCTGATGTGGCAAGCTCTCGTTTTAATATCTATTATCTGGATACAACAGCGCATGCCTGGAGTTTTATCCGGAAGGATTTTATGCTGGCTTCCCGGTATTCAGACGGATCGTCCGCTACTGCACGTTTCTATGCTCTTTTGAATGAGCCGCGCAAAGCGGATGCCGCCCAGGCCAGGTTCAACATCTCATTTGACAAAAAGGAATTTCCTGAACTTGCTGAATACGATGGGGTGGCTTTTGAGGTGAACCAGGAAGAGCAGACCTATGATCCTAAGCTGGCCATGAAAGACTGGGAATCAGTGAAGGTGGAACGCATGCAGGATGGTGTACATTATCTGGTCACATTTGCAAACGGAAACGAGACTCATTCGTTCCGCGTTGTTCCGGTTTTTGAAGGAACAGATTATGTCCTGGCCGAGAAAATGTACAAACAAAAAATCAAAGCATACGAAAAGGCATTATCAGCGGAAAAGTCGCGTGTGGATACAAAGGAAAGAGCGGGTGATGCTTCGGTTGATACCCGACCGGTTGAAACGGAAGGCCATCTTCTCGTATCCGGTGCCCAGCGTGCATTCGAAGTCAACCGCTTTGGGATCTGGAATTCTGCCTGCCTGCATTCTTTGCCGGTAGGTAAACTTGTCAATGCGAAATTCTCGGATGCCGGAAATGCCGCTTTTGTTTTTTCCCGGATCTATTTTTCAGAAAAAGGCCGGAAAATACTTTTTACATTTAATCCGGAGAAACAAAAAACATTTGCGTTCAACCCGAATGAGAGGAATACAATCTGGGGAGTCAACGCAGGTGGACACGTTGTGGTTTTTAATGAGCAGGATCTTGAAAAGAAAACCGGAATGGGTACTGGCGGAACAGACGCTGTTCCGGTTGCCGGCCGGCAGGTATCACTTGCCGAGCTTAAAAAATCAGTGGACCAGTAGTGCGCAAAACAAGCACCATCATCAGAAAATCTTCATCTGGATTCCGTTCTGACGTTTGAGCTCAGTTTTGATCTCAGCAATCTCCATTCTCAGTTCCTTGAGCGTATTGCTGATCCTGTCTTTTGAAATATTGGGCTCCGGCAGCTCACGGCTCATATAGGTACTGAATTTCCACACTTCAAGCACTTCGGAAATATCTATTTCATACGGCTGATATTCAGGATTAGTGCTGACAAGCATCAGTGACTTGCGTTCATTTATTTTATTATAGACGCTTTTGAAAACGATCCCATCGTCTTTGGTTAAGATGATATACGGATAGCCATCCTTGATGTAATTCCAATTTTCAACGTATTCACCCACTACCCAGGAGCCATGAGGAACAGGAGGCATGCTGTCACCACTGATTTCGAACGAACGGTATTTGCGGTTCCTGTCAAGGAAGGGAAGACTGAAAGCCTGCAGTACTTTAATATAGGAAGGATCTGCAAATCCAGCCGTATAGCCGGCTTTTGCCTTGATAGGAACGAGCTCAATGTTCTCTTCATTTTTGTGATTCACAGTAGTTGCCAGTACACGAAGGCGGTTACCGCTGATATCGATATCATGACCTTTTTCAATTTCAGAGAGCAGGCTTTCCGAAACCTTGGCAAGTTCAATACGGATAAGCTTGTCGAGCGAAACTTTGAAATATTCCGCAAAACGGATCAGCGTATCCATGCTTGGTTCGGTTGAGCCATTCTCGTAACTGCAAAGCGTGGTGCGCTTGATGCCCAGTGTGGTGGCCACATCATCCTGCGAACGCTTGCGGCGTTTGCGGAGAAGACGGATGTTATCTGCGAAGTACATGATGTTTGTTTTTTGTGCAAGATATGAAATGTTTTAAAACATAACAAGTGATTGTCATAAAAACAAACATTTGTAAATAAAAAAACAGGAATTGGAAGAATGTAAAAGAGTGTATTCCTGCATTCTAAGGCAAAATAGAAAGAGAATATTGTCGAGCGATGGAGCCCAACACAGCGGCGATTCCTCACCTCTTGCGCTTAGTTGCGTTTCACGGAAATATGGAAGAAGAGAAGGAGATATTATCGAACAGTGAGGGCCAGCACGCAGGTGATATCTCCCTTGTGCTTACCGGCGCTCCACTGGGGCATGGAAGAAATGAGACGGATGATTTCCACGTCAAGCTCGGGGCTGATGGATTTGGTGATTTCCACCTCGGAAATTTTTCCACGGGAACTAACTGTAAACATCACGCCCACCGCTTTTCCTGTAAGGGTGCGTTTATCTTTCACGGGATTTTTAAAACTTTGTTCCAGATAATCTTCCATGGCAGCGTCCCCACCTGGAAACTCAGGCATATCTTCCAGCTTATAAGCAGCCCCGCGATCGCTTGGAGCAACAAGTTGTCCGTTTTTCTTTGATTTGCTTCGCGATGTGCCTTCGGTCTTTGTCATCTTCTGCAAGACCCGTGCGCTTACAATCTGCAAATCGTTGATTATTTCCTTTTCAGCGGCAGGTTCTGCTAGGGGAGGAGTTTCCTTGGCCGGAGCGACTGCAGGGTTTGCTGCCGGACTGCTGTTTTTTACCTCCGGAAGTGGTAGGGGCGCCGGAGTATTTGCGGTGGCAGGAATGGGAATAGATTTCGATGCCAATGCATCATTATTTTTTGATACGGCAGGTGCAGTGGATGTCTCTGTCCTATGAATTATGAATTCATCTTCCTTGACTGTTTTTGCTGAAGTTTGAGGTATAGTTACTGAGGAAACGGGAAGAGGAGCCTTTTCAGCAAGAACTATGGACGGTTTGGTCACATGATCTGAAGCAGGGGAACCGGAATAATGATAGAATAGCCAGCTGCCTGTCAAAAGCAAGAGGGCGAGTCCGGTCACTATCAGATGCCGGGGTCTGAACCAGCCGGCAACTTCAGGTGCGGAGCCGATCAGTTCTGAGATGCGCTGATTCACATTTTGTGAAATGGCATCTATTGTAACAGCTGAACTTTCACTGACATCGATATCTTCCAGGACCTGCGAGCAAAAGTCGCAATCGAGCAAATGCTTTTCGACCAGATGCAGGCTCTTTCTAGGGAGGGTTCCGTCAATGTATTGACGCAATGCAACTGTCGACAGGCAAGTGCCGTCGGCAAAAGAATGATTGTATGTGGTTTCAGCGTTCATTGACTGTCTGGGTCAGAAACCCTTTCAGGTTCCTTTTCCCATTTTGCAGATAACTTTTCACTTCATGAAGCGTGTAACCGGTTATCTCGGCCACTTCTTTATAACTCTTTTCCTGGAGATAAAACAAATCGATGCAAATGCGTTGCTCGGCTCCGAGATTTGATATGGCTTTTTTTAAATCATCAATTTGGTTATCAAGTAAATAAGGATCAAAATCGTAATTCGTATCATCAGCCACCTGTTTCAATGCTGATTCCGGTTTGAATTTCCGGTCGTTTGCACTTTTTATCTTTTTCAGGCAGTTATGTTTCGTTACACTATAAGCCCAGGCCCTGAAATTTCCGATCGTATGAGTCTTCAGGTCTTTCAGAATGATTTCGAAAACTTCCATCAGGGCGTCTTCAGCATCTGCCTGTTTTTTCATGTATTTATGAGTAACCACTGCCAGGTGCCGGGTATAGCGCTGGAACAAAATACCAGCATAGTAAGGTTCGCCCGAACTTTTATAATATCCGATGAGTTCGTCATCAGACAGCTTCTCAATGTTGGAAGGATGTGGCTTCAATCCAGTCAGCCTTAAGTGGTTCTTTGTGACAATCGTTTAAGAATCACTAATGTACGATTGTTTTGCCACAATCCAAAATCGCCTGTTCTTCCTTATAGGGAGCATCTGTCTGATATTCCACAAAAAGAGGTTGAAAAAAAAACCTCTTAAAATCATGTGGAATTTTATTTGTACCCTCCCTTACTATTAAATCACAATCTAAAAGGAACATCATGATGGCAAGCAAACCACAAACGACAGCGGCTCAGGGAACCGCACTCAACTCAAACATCATTGGAAAAGCAGGCAGGTCTTTTCTTCGCAAAAGCCTGATAATCGCCATCGGAGCTTCATTGGTGCTTCCGGCCTGTAAGAGCCACAAACATTGTGATGCCTATTCTAACTCCACAATCCGGAAAGATCTTAAAAGCGGTGCTGCCTTCTCGGTTAACCAAAACAAACCGGCTCACGCACACAATATCTGAGAGCCATTCCCTCCTTCATCACAAGTAGGATCACACAACCACCAGCCCCGTCTGAATGAAAGCGTTTCTTTTTTAAGAAACGCTTTTTTTTTCATCCTTCATGAATATTGTTTTGGCGGACTGTATTTGTAAATCTGGCGAAAACGCTTCCTTTGCAGTGAAACAGATTTGTTCGAGGAGACAGGAAAGGGCTGTTAAATTTTGTTAATCCTCCCTCTGTGGGCAGCATGTCCCCTAATTTTGCTGTTGCAGGCTGAATTGTCTGTCTGCACTTAATCAATTGCAATACCCGATGAAGATCAGACATGTGAAAATGATCAGTATCCTGGCAGGCCTTGCTCTTTGCGGCCTGATCGGAATACAACTCTATTGGGTTGAAAATGCAATTGCGCTCAAACAACAGCACTTCGGGCAGAATGTGAATGAAGCGATGAATATGGTTGTGTATAAGCTGGAGAAGCAATATGCTGCCGATAAAATAAAAAGGCGCATACAGATGCGGGAAAATGGGAAGCGCTGGATGATGCGGCGCGATTCAGCCATCAGCAGGCTGGTGTTTTACAAGAATGCGGATTCTATAAAAAATCAGATAAACCGGTTAAACGGTTACACGGAGGAGTTTATCGTTCAATCCTCTTTGCCACATGAGGAGTGCAAGGATCCGGAACACTGTGTACATGCCATGGAAAATGTGCCATGCACACCTGGTGCAACTATTCTTTTTCATCGAAAAGACTCTGCCGACAATCACGTGCGTATGATGGTGCAGCATTCGGATATGATGAGTGATATATTTGATGAGCTTGCCGGAATGGACATTCTCAATGATGTCCAAACGAAAATTGATACGGCCTCGCTTGATTCTTTGCTTCGCTTCGAACTTCAGAACAAAGGAATTTTCACTGACTATAAATTTGGAATTCTGAGGCCTCATACCTATAATCTGCCGGTTCATCCCGATGATGCAGAGGTTGTGGCCCAGCTGGTTTCTTCCAGGTATAAAACAAGCCTGTCGCCTCACAATATTTATGTAGAACCTCAATACCTCTCAATTTTTTTCCCGAATGAAAAACATTACATCCTGCGGAAAATGTGGGGCATGCTTCTTCTTTCTGTTGTGATGATGGGTGTGTTGATTTACTCCTTTTATTACACAGTGTCAACCATCGTTCAGCAGAAAAAACTTTCCGATATCAAGAATGATTTCATCAATAACATGACTCATGAGTTCAAAACACCCATTGCAACCATTTCACTGGCTTGCGAAGTGTTGAACGATGTGAGCGTTGAAAAGTCAAAGGAAAAAGTGAATAATTACGTAAGAGTAATCAACGAAGAAAACAAGCGCCTGGGCACGCTGGTTGAAAATGTGCTGCAAACCGCTATCCTCGACAAGGGAGAGCTAAAGCTTAAGAAAACGGATGTGGACCTTCATCAGGTGATTGCCCAGGCTATCGGAAATATCCGCCTTCAGGTGGAGCGTCAGCATGGGACGCTTACAACCGATCTGAAAGCTTCAATTCCCGTCATTCAAGTGGATAGGGTGCATTTCACAAACGTGATTTACAACCTGATCGACAATGCCTTAAAATACTCCGGTGAAAGACCGGAAATTAAAATATCCACACACGATGTGAGTGGGGGGATTGTTGTTTCGGTGAAGGATAATGGTATTGGCATCAGCGCTGAAAACCAGAAAAAGATATTCGATAAATTATTCCGGGTTCCTACAGGAAACATCCACAACGTAAAAGGATTTGGCCTCGGGCTGAGCTATGTAAAAGCTATTGTTGAAAAACATGGCGGAACAATCGGTGTGGAAAGCAGTCTGGGTGCTGGAAGCGAGTTTCGTATTTTCTTGCCGGGTATATTTAAAAGAAGTTAAAAGAATCGTTGAACAGTTTCAATTCTCAAAACATGTCAGAAGAAAAAGTAAAAGTATTGCTCGCGGAAGATGACCCGAACCTTGGAACTCTGCTTAAGGAATATCTGGATGCAAAAGGATATGCAACAAGTCTGGCCTCCAACGGACGGGATGCGCTTGATTTATTTAAGAAAGGGAAATTCGATATCTGCTTGCTGGATGTTATGATGCCGGTCAAAGACGGGTTCACTCTGGCCAGGGAGGTGCGAGCACTGGATGCCAATATCCCGGTGGTTTTTCTGACAGCAAAGTCAATGCGGGAAGACGCGATTGAAGGGTTTACGGTTGGTGGTGATGATTACATAACAAAGCCATTCAGTATGGAAGAGCTTTTGCTGCGCCTGAAGGCAATTCTCAGGCGTACAAGATCTCAGAATCAAGCGCACTCAGCTCAGACTGAGTTTACGATAGCAAGTTATAAGTTCGACTATAACCGCCAGGTGCTGGAGCATAATGGAAAGCCGGAAAAATTAACTTCAAAAGAATCTGATTTGCTCCGGTTACTTTGCCTGAATTCCAATGATGTGCTTGATCGTTCTTTTGCCCTGACAACCATATGGAAAGATGACAGCTATTTCAATTCACGCAGCATGGATGTTTATATTGCCAAACTGCGTAAATATCTGAAAGATGATCCCTCGGTTGAGATCCTGAATATTCATGGAAAGGGTTTCAAGCTACTGATCGGAAATTCCTGAAGAGGAAAGAAAAAACGGCCTTGCTATTTGTTGGTGATGTCGTGCTTTTCAACCTTGTATTTGCCTTCGTCCAGGGCCACGACAAAGCTTTCTATAAGTGTGGTGTTCTGACATTTTACATTGTATTTCACCACAATAATACTCCGTTCATCGAGCTGCTGCTTGCTGCTTCCGATCAGTTCCATGCTGACAACCGGACCCGACACAGCTTCAATTTCTTCAAACTTTTTCTTCCTCGCTTCTACAGGTTCCGATTCATTCAATGCGTCGGAATAATAATCTTTTGTTTTTTCGTATTGATGTGTCCGGATCAGCTCCAGAAGCTCGCCCACTTTTTGTTTTGCGATGTTTTCGTCCAGCGTAAATTGTCCGCAGGCGGCCAGAAGAAGAACGAGGTAAAGAGCTGTTTTTTTCATTTTTTTGTTTTGAATGGTTAAATGCCCTCAAGGTTACAGGCAAGCAGTACGGCCTCCATCTACAGGCACATTGATGCCCGTGATATATGCAGCTGCCGGAGAAGCGAGAAAAGCCACTGCATTGGCAATTTCGGAAGCCTCGGCAAAACGTGCAGCGGGAATTTCGGCAAGCATTTCTTTTTTTACTTCATCAAGACTGACACTTGTTTTAGCAGCTTTGTTTTCCATCAGAGAACTCAGCCGGACAGTATTGGTGGCACCCGGCAGCACATTGTTAACAGTGATACCCAATGGTGCAAGTTCAACGGAAAGTGTTTTTGACCAGTTGGCTACAGCAGCGCGTATGGTATTGGAAACACCGAGTCCCCGGATAGGTTGTTTGACGGATGTGGAAATGATATTGATAATGCGTCCATAACCACTGCGTTTCATTCCATCGACAAGGGCCTGTACCAATATGTGGTTGCAGAGCAGGTGATTGTTAAATGCCTGGATAAACTCGTCAGTCTTTGCCAGTATGGCCGGTCCTCCCGGAGGGCCACCGGTGTTGTTGACTAAAATATGTACAGCGCCATTTCGAATGATATAGCGGTTGATTTTGTCTTTGAGGTCTTCCGTGTTGCTGAAATCGGCCGGTATGAAATCATGCTGCTGCCCTTTTGCTGTGCTGAGTTCAGCTTTTACGGCCCTGAGGCTTTCTTCATTTCGGGCTACCAGAATAACTTTGGCGCCCATCTGTGCCAGTTCCAATGCTGTGGCTTTACCAATGCCCTGAGTGCTTCCGCAGACAAGGGCCGATTTATTACTGAGATCAAGGTTCATGAACCAAAGGTAGTTGTTTTTGGTTCGGGGAAACAGACCTTTTCAGTTCTCAAAACAATAGCCGGTTGTGATGCTGACATACGCCTTTGTGGCAAACTCCGATGGTCTGCCCCAGGTGCAGCTACGATAGTCACCATTGTTCCAGGCGGCTCCCGGAATGCAATCCATTCCTGCTTTAATTCCCAATGAAAAAGCATCATCGAAATAATGGTTGTATGCAAGGGCGAAGTTAAACAGCAAGATACCGGCTCCCAGTGGCCTCATATTGTAGAAAGAATAAACAGGAGCTGATTCCGGTCGGGGATTAGAGGGATTGGCGGGAAGCCTCTGTTGTGCAGTCAGCAGGCCGAGCCCGAAGCCAGTGAGCAGGCTTGCCTGATCATTTTTGCCGCAGTAAAATTCATATCCTCCATACACATATTGAAAAGCTCCCGTTTGTTTGTAGTGCTCTGCACCAAAGAGATTGCTGAAAAAAACAGCATCTACACCCATGAGCAGCCGGTCCTGTTCGATCCGTCCGCCCCCTCCAATGCTTTGTGCCATTGGATCCATCAGGGGGAGGTTTGAAGCAAGCATCAGAATATCCAGGTGGTTATAACTTCCATATATATGAGAACCCGCCGCATATACTGTGATCAGTTTTTCCTGATCAAATGTCTTGTAATGCTCATACAAATTGGTGTAATCCATCTGAGCAGAGGAGGGGGAACTGAAGAGGAAACCAGCGACGGGTAACAACAGTCTCTTTTTCATGCTTAGTGTTTGGGGGGTTGTAAGGCAAACGTCAGTATCTGGGGAATATT
>DASYGQ010000279.1:0-3207 GCA_035999585.1 Bacteroidia bacterium
AATATTCAATAATCAATGTTCAATATTCAATTCTCAAGTATTGGTTTTCGGGTTGAATATTGAGAATTGAGCATTGATTATTGAATATTTCTTTTTTCTAACCAACAAGATCCATCTGACCAAACTTCCCACCAAGCACGGCGGCATCGTCTACTTCCAGCCATTTATGAAGCAGGGTGGCATAAACATTGCGGAAATCGATTTTGTATTTGAGGTCGCCTTCATCGAGGTCGGACAAGTCGGGGGCTTCATTGAAAATTCCTTTTTTGCTGAGCTTGCCACCAAAAAGGAATAAATTGTTGGCTGTGCCGTGATCGGTTCCGTTGCTGGCATTCTGCTCTACCCTGCGGCCAAACTCCGAAAAGGTCATGACCACCGTGTCATCCAGCTTCCCTCCTGCTTTCAGGTCTTTCAGAAAAGCACTCATGCCTTCCGACCACTCTTTGAGAAGCCTTTCCTGCGTGCCTTTCTGTCCCACATGTGTGTCAAACCCTCCGAGTGAAACGTAATATACTTTTGTCTGTAAGCCCGACTGAATAAATTTAGAAATCATCTTCAGCTGTTTGGCAAAACCTGAATTCGGGTATTCGGCTTTGACATCAAATGTCCTCGAAGTGGCATTGATGTACTCAGCGCTTGAGCCCGTTTCTATCATGGTCTTATAAAGATAACCGAGGTTGTCTTCATTGAGCATTGCAGATCCGGCGGCATCAGCCATTCCTTTGAAGAAGGGTTCGCGTGTGGCCTGATAAAGTTTTCCCGGATCTTTCACGGCAATGCCTTTGCGGTTATGACCCTTCATGGCAAGCGACAAGGTATCATCCACTTCAATGGCGCTGTCACATCCGGTGCAGTTTGAATCGAGGTAACGACCGATCCAGCCGGTTGACAGGTATTCATTCGACGCGCTTGCGCTTTGCCAGATATCCATGGACCGGAAGTGCGAACGGTCGGGATTGGGGTATCCCACGCTGTTGAGAACACTCATCCAGCCCTGGTCATTCAGTTCCTGCAAGGCTGCCATAGCTGGGTTCATGCCCAGCTGATCGTTCAGACGAATAATCTCCGTTTTGGGAAGGGCGAGGGATGTGCGTTTGTTGTAATACAGGTCGTTTTCAAAAGGCACGATGGTATTCAGCCCGTCATTTCCACCCGACAGCTGAACCACCACGAGCACTTTATGGCTGTTGCTCCCCGCACTGAATTCAAAAGGCTTCAGAAAAGAAGGAATGAAAAAAGCTCCGGAAGCAAGAGAAGATGTTTTAAGAAAATCGCGCCTGTTCATGTGTTGTGCTTTTCAATATTATGTCTAAGCCATCTGATACTCCGGTGTTGAAAGCAGCTCCATCACAAGGGCCTTTGTATCTTCCACTTTCAAACTCTGAAGCAATGCCTGTGATGGCTGTGGTAATAAAAGCAATGAAATCAGCTCCTCTTTGCCGGCACCTTTGGGGAGCGAAGCAAGAAACGCGTTCCAGTCGGGCTGCGGATGAAACTTCCGCATGCCTCTGCCGTGTTCGTTTGTCTGCATTTCCTTTCTTTTCTGTTCCCGCACCATGTATTGCTTGTCATCCAGCAAATCATCTTTCGGCTGTACCTCGATGTGTCCTTCGTTCAGGATCAGGGAAGCAATTTTCAGCCGGAACATGAGTGATGAGCTATCGATCCAGCTTTTGCCTCCTGCCCATCCGCTTACGTTGGGAGGATAGAAAAGCATTTGTCCCAATGCTCTTTGAAAAAGAATCAAGCCGTCTTTGTTGTCGTAGTTTACGGATATCTGCCTGTTGATTCCCACAATCAGGTCTACCGGTGATTTGATGAGAGCACCTATGTTTTCGGGTTTATAAAACCAATCGGAAAGGAAAATGGTTCTCATCAATGCTCCGGTATCATAGCCACTGGCGAAATAGGAATCAGCCAGCTCCGCTACGATCTTTTCATCGGACATATCATTGACAAAAAAGCGGCAGATTTTCCGTGTCAGGAAAACAGCGGTGTCTTTGCGGGCAAGTATGATGTCGATGATCTCCTCTCCCTGAAAGTTTCCGGTCTTGCCCATAAACACTTTTTCTCCGCCATCATGGGCTTTTTCACGGAAGACAAAGGAACCGGTCTCCTTTTCAAAGCCCCATCCGGTAAAGGCCCGGGCCCCTTCCCGTATGTCATTTTCCGTATAATGGCCTCTGCCAATGGTGAAGAGCTCCATCACTTCCCTTGCGAAATTCTCATTGGGATGCATTTTCCGGTTCTGCTGGTTGTTGAGGAACTGAAGCATAGCGGCACTTTTCGAGACAGCCATCAGCAGATCACGGAAAGGACCAAGCGCATATTGGCGATGAATGTTATTGAGCTCCTGCATGGCATAAGGTGCTTCAACACGACAGGCGAAATGACCGTGCCAGAAAAAGGCCATGCGTTCGCGTAGCCTTGCAGGGTCCGTCCACAATTTCTCCAGCCAGGCAAGGTTGAGATCCAGCAGGGAACGCTTTCTTTCCTGACGCAGCTTCTTGCGTTCTGCCTCCGGCAATGCTTTCATATCCGGAGCATTCATAGCCTCGGCTTTGGAAGGGTCGAGAACCGACAGCGCAGTATAAGACCCCGATTCATTAAAAAGCTCCTCCACCGCATCTGAAATGCGCTGATGGCTTCGTTTGTTCAGCTCGGAAACCGAAATACCAAAGGCTGCCCTGGAAAACAGGTGCTGGATTTTCTTTTGTTCTGATGAGCTGCGCATGAACCGGGATTTTAGTTGAGACTTCGTCAGGCCCCCAAGGTTTAGCCTGTCGCTTTATTTAGAAAAAGAACAGGCGGAATGCCGGCAATGTAATCCAAATTCCCAGTGCCTGCTCTCTGCCTGATTAAAATGAAGGGGTCAGCACAATAAATCCGGCAATTGGCAGTTTTTAGGGTGGCTTTACCTGTCCCGGAAGAAAGTGGGATATGGAAATTAGTATCTTTGAGAAATTTCTTTTCCATGACATCTCAGATCCGTTTATTTATACTTCTTTTCTGTTTCGCTGCATTGGGAGCCTCTGCTCAGACAAAAGCCCGGCCAAAACCGAAAACCAAACCCAAAGAAAGGATGCTCATCCAGTTTTCAGGTGTGGTTGTTGAGAACGATAGCCTGCGACCGATACCCAATACCAGTATTTTTGCAAAGAACACTTATCACGGTACGCTGAGCGACTTTTTCGGTTATTTCTCTTT
>DASYGQ010000281.1:0-8780 GCA_035999585.1 Bacteroidia bacterium
CCGTGTATGCCGGACAGTTTACCGATTCATCGGCCAAATACAGCTACCAGTATCCGCTCATTCCTTTTCCGAGCCTTTTTGCCACCTATCACCTGAACGATAAAAACGATATCCAGATCAGCGCCACGCGGCGGATCAACAGGCCCAGTTTTTTTCAACTGATCCCGGCCACCGATTATTCCGACTCGCTCAACATCAAACGGGGTAACCCGGCGCTCAGGCCTGAGTTTACCAATTCCATCGAGCTGAGCTATCTGAAAACCTTCAGCCGCTCCAACACCTTTATGTTCACCGGTTATTACAAGAATGCAACAGATCTGATCACCAATTACCAGATCCTGGAAGAGAATCCGGTATTGCATCACCAGGTGATTATCAATACCTATAAGAATGCCCTCTCGAGCAATTCCTACGGAGCGGAGCTGACGGGCAAGGTCACGGTTAAGAAGGTCTGGGACATCATGGCCAATGCCAATTTCTATTATACGGTTATTGATGCATCCAATGTGGAGGCGGGGCTTATCAACAAACGGTTCAACTGGTTTGCGCGCCTCAGTAATACGATCCATTTCACAAAGGCTCTGAGCCTGCAGGTGACGGCTGAATACACAGCCAAATCAAACCTGCCCATCAACGGTGGTGGTGGTGGCGGGCGCTGGGGCGGCATGGGTGGCGGAGGCGGAATGGGTGGTCCCGGAGGAAATTCGCCTACAGCACAAGGGTATTCATTGCCTGTTTATTACCTCGATGGCGGGATCAAATATGAATTCCTGAAAGACCGCAAGGCATCACTCACATTGAATGCAGCCGATATCCTGAAATCCCGGATCGTGCAAACACATACGGAGTCGACCTATTTCATTCAGGATGCATCGCGCTACCGCGATCAGCTCTTCTTTCGCCTGACCTTCAGCTACCGTTTTGGAAAGTTTGATGTGTCACTCTTCAAGAGAAAAAATTCGAAAGTGAATTCGGATGGAATGCAGGATATGCAAATGTAATTCAGCGTGAGTGTTGGGTGTGGAATATTTTCATGGTTTGTTCTTCGGAATAAAAAAATATCGAATATCGAACGCCGAATTTCGAATATCGAAGTGATTGACCGCGGATTGTCATGATGATTATGATTTTCATGATTTAATTGATTTACCAGATCATTTTTTATCATAAGGGATCATGACAATCCGCGGCCTAAGTAATCTGGAGGATATTCGGATGAGAGTATAACTCGGTAAGAGATTCGGAACCACTACTGTTCAGAATATGCTAAAGGCCAATCGTGATCTATCCCGTATGATTTTTTTTGCATAAGGGATTGAGGCATTTTTGTCTGAACTCCTTTGCAGTAACCGATTTCGATAAGGAACTCATGTTTTCAGATTAAATCGAAAGCGCCAGAGAATTCAGAACTGCAAAGAGCGAGTGCCGCCAGGCCCCCTACCAATTTTTAAAATTATGAAAGGGGGAAAGCCCGGCCCCGCTCTTCGCGGGGACATGCCCAAATACTCAAAATCATTATTTCCATTGTTATTAATGATTTTCCGACGTGGTGAATAAACCCGAACGTGACAAATTGCATCCGAAATTATTTGCTTTTAGTTGTATTATATTACAACTTTGTGAATGTATGATGATAATTAAAGGGAAAGAGTACGGGGAGACTGAACCCTGAATTAAGAAAAAGATCCAATGGATAAGGAAGCAGAAAAATTGCAGTGGAAGTCACAAAAAAAGCTTCCCCGGATATTGAAGATAAACCGGGTCAGGGGCCTGACTGTTTCTGTGCTATTCAGCAATGGACAGAACCGTGTTTTGGATTTTGAAGAAATATTCAAAAAGTGGAAAGTGACGAAAAAAAGCCTGGAATATAAACTGATGAATCCTGCTGAATTTAAAAAGCTGAAGCTTGAAGATTATACATTGTCCTGGTCAAATATCAGAATAAAACTGGATGGCTTCGATGGTAAGAAGCATATCCATCCATACCAGATAGGTGCAGATGTTTTATACGAACTGAGCGAACCCGATGAGAACAGAGAGCGGCTTACGATCGGTTCGATGATTAAAAAAGAAAGATTGAAAGCCGGGCTGACTCAAACCGAGCTGGCCGACCGCATCGGCACCGATAAATTTTACATCTCCAGGGTTGAAGCTGACCAGTTTCAGGTTGAAATAGCCACTCTTCGGAAAATCATTGAAGGCGGATTGCATAAGCGGATGGAAATTGTGATCCGCTAGAATTCTAAGCAGATGGGATAATGGCCCGCGGATTGTCATGATGATTATGATTTTCATGATTTACCAGATCATTTTTTATCCTAACAGATCATGACAATCCGCGGTCCAAGAAATTGGCCAAATGTTAAGAAAGGATAAGATTGGCTGATAATGATTGCCTTCCGCCGGCGAACATTTTTTTCTGCTAGCCAGATAAAACACCCTGTTCACCGAATAAAAACTGCCATCCCCTGAACTGCTGGTAACTTAATATGCGGAATTTAAGCTGTTGAGCCCTTTGGGCTTAAAAAAGATGCATAAATCCGTGTAGAAAGGACCCAGCATGACTTACCAGGAAATCACTGAACTGATCGGCAAAGAAGAAGAATATCTTCTTTCACATCACTGCACAACCATCCCGAAAGAAAAACTTGAACTGCCCGGTTCTGATTTTATTGAGCGCATCTTCCTCGATTCCAACAGAAGTATACCAACACTTTGCAATCTGAGGCGCATTTTTAACTCCGGCCGCCTTGCGGGTTCCGGTTACTTATCCATTTTGCCCGTCGATCAGGGTGTTGAGCACAGTGCAGGTGCCTCTTTCAGCATAAATCCTGATTATTTCGATCCGCGCAATATCATCCGTCTTGCATTGGAAGGGGGCTGCAATGCAGTCGCAGGCACTATTGGCAGCCTTGCTATTGTTGCCAGAAGGTATGCACACAAAATCCCCTTTATTGTAAAGCTTAATCACAATGAATTACTGACCTATCCCAATAAGTTTGATCAGATCATGTTCGGATCGGTCAGGGATGCATGGAACATGGGAGCATCTGCCGTGGGTGCAACGGTTTATTTTGGCTCTGCGGAGTCCGACAGGCAGATTACAGAAGTTTCCCGTGCTTTTGAAGAAGCGCATAACCTGGGAATGGCCACAGTTTTGTGGTGCTATCTCCGGAACAATTCATTTAAGGTGGGGGAGACCGATTACAGTGCTTCAGCCGATCTTACCGGCCAGGCCAATTACCTGGGTGTAACCATCCAGGCCGACATCATCAAGCAAAAACTTCCGGTCAATAATGGCGGATACAAAGCGCTGAATGCCGGTGGACAAGCGTATGGAAAATACGATGAGCGTATGTATACGCAGCTGACAACTGCGAACCCGATTGATCTGTGCCGTTACCAGGTAGCCAATTGTTACATGGGCCGTGCCGGGCTTATCAATTCGGGTGGCGCATCGGAAGGTAAAGCGGATTTGAAGGATGCGGTGCGTACAGCCATTGTCAACAAAAGAGCTGGCGGAATGGGGATGATCTCAGGCCGGAAATCTTTTCAGAAACCTTTGAAGGACGGTGTGCTCCTGTTACATGCGATACAGGATGTTTACCTCGATAAAAAAATTGACATAGCCTAAATCTTAATCTGATGAACACACAGGAATTTAAAAGCAAACCTCTGACGGATTCCATGAACCTGGATCAGCTGTCGATAAATACCATCCGTTTTCTTTCCGTTGATGCCATTCAAAAGGCCAATAGCGGTCATCCGGGATTGCCACTGGGAGCAGCGCCGATGGCTTATGTCCTCTGGACGCGGTTCCTTCAGCACAACCCTGCTAATCCCTCCTGGTTCAACCGCGACAGGTTTGTTCTCTCTGCCGGACATGGCTCTATGCTCCTTTATAGTTTGCTGCATCTCACGGGCTATGATTTGCCTTTGGATGAAATCAAGCGCTTTCGGCAATGGGGAAGCAAGGCACCCGGTCACCCCGAAAGGGAATTGACGCCGGGTGTTGAAGTCACCACCGGCCCTCTTGGCCAGGGCTTTGCAAACGGAGTGGGTCTGGCCATCGCCGAAGCTTACCTCGCTGCCCGGTATAACAAACCCGGGTTTGAGATCATCAACCATCATACCTATGCACTCGTGAGTGACGGTGATCTGATGGAAGGGGTGTCCTCTGAAGCGGCACCGCTAGCGGGGCATCTGAAGCTGGGCAAATTGATTTACCTCTACGACAATAACCACATCACTCTTGCCTCGGCCACTCAGGTCACCTTTACCGAAGATCATGTGAAGCGCTTTGAGGCTTATGGCTGGCATGTGCAATCTGTTGACGACGGGAATGATCTCGAAGCAATCGACCGGGCTATTCAGGCGGCACGCGAAGAAACGGAACGCCCGTCCCTGATTGCTGTCAGGACACACATCGGTTATGGTTCTCCGAATAAGCAGGATACCTGTGCTGCGCATGGTTCACCATTGGGAGAGGATGAAGTGAAGCTGACAAAGAAGAATCTCGGATGGCCCCTGGAGCCGGCTTTCCTGATTCCCGAAGAAGCCCGCAAACATTTTCAGAAAGCTTTGGAAAATGGTGCGCGCCTTGAAACAGAATGGGAGAATATGTTCGCACGCTATGAAAAAAAATATCCGGAACCTGCCTCAGAGCTTCGGGGATTGATCCAGGGTAAACTGCCTGCCGGCTGGGACGCCGGTATTTCAGATTTCCCGGCCGACGCAAAAGGCCTGGCGACCCGTGTGGCTTCCGGAAAAGTGATGCAGCAGTTTAAAAAAGCGCTTTCCGGATTTATGGGAGGCTCGGCCGATCTGAATACATCCACGCATACCGAGCTGAAAGACGCCGGAAATTTTGAAAATCCATCCATGGCTGTCGGCGATCTCCAGGGTTCCGCAGGCGGAGGATGGAGTTATGCAGGACGTAATTTACAGTTTGGAGTTCGCGAGCATGGCATGGCATCCATCTCGAATGGTATGGCTGCCCATGGGGGGCTCATTCCTTTCTGCGCCACATTTCTCACTTTTTCAGATTACATGCGGCCTGCTATCCGCCTTTCGGCTTTGATGAAGTTAAAGACGATATATGTTTTCACGCACGACAGCATTGCAATGGGGGAAGATGGTCCGACGCATCAGCCTGTCGAACACCTGGCCAGCCTGCGGGCCATTCCCGGACTTGTGGTCATACGGCCAGGCGATGCCAATGAAACGGCTGTAGCCTGGCGCATGGCCATTGAACTGCCAGATACTCCTGTGGCATTGATCCTGTCACGCCAGGATCTGCCAACGCTGGACCGGACAAAATTTGCCTCCGCCTTAGGACTCCGGTTCGGGGCATACATTCTGTTGGATGTGCCGGATTACAAGCCAGATCTGATTCTCATAGCCAGTGGCTCGGAAGTAGATCTGATTGTGAAGGCACAGGAAAAATTGAGCAAACAAAAAATTGCGGTGCGCCTGGTATCCATGCCAAGCTGGGAATTGTTTGAAGCGCAAGCGGAAGAATACCGGCACCGGATTCTTCCTCCTTCCGTGCCTGCGAGGTTAACCGTTGAAGCCGGTGTGTCTCAGGGCTGGAACCGTTATGCCGGTGATCAGGGAGACATCATGAGCATTGACACTTTCGGTGCATCCGCTCCGGGAGAAGTGGTTATGCGGGAGCACGGATTCACAGCAGAACGGATATGCGAGCGCGCACTGGCATTGCTAAAAAAAATAAAGGATGAGTCAGCAGCCGGTTGAAAATTCAGACAGGACAGAACCTATCGGCATTGCTGCCGATCATGCTGGTTTTGAGCTGAAGAAATATTTATCGGTAAAGCTTGAAGAGGCAGGATTTGAAGTCATTGATTTTGGCAACGAGCGACTGGATCCGGAAGATGATTACCCCGATTATGTAATCCCGCTTGCTCTGGCTGTTTCAAAACGGCAAGTGATCAGGGGGATTGCCGTTTGCGGCAGCGGCGTTGGCGCCTGTATTGCTGCGAACAAGGTAACCGGAGTGCGTGCTTGTCTGATTCATGATAAGTTCTCTGCTCAGCAGGGAGTTGAAGATGATGATATGAATCTGATATGCATGGGCGGCCGTGTTGTTGAGGATGCATTCGCCTGGGAATTAACGACTCTTTTCCTCCGGGCAAAATTCAGTGGAAAAGAAAGACATATACGCCGCCTGGCAAAAGTCAGTGCGCTTGAAAACAGGAAAGGAAAAATATGATCATTAACGCTCAGGCCGGTAAACCCGCGCTTCCGGAATCGCTTGTAAACATTCCAAGACTTGTTTCGGCCTATTATACCGGCATTCCGGACCCTGCAGTGCCGGAGCAACGAGTTTCGTTCGGAACATCCGGCCACCGGGGCTCCGCTTTCAAGAATTCATTCAATGAAGCGCATATCCTGGCCATCTCACAGGCCATTTGCGTTTACCGGAAAGAACAGCATACCGATGGCCCGCTGTACCTGGGTATAGATACACATGCGCTTTCAGCACCTGCATTTGCAACCACCATGGAAGTGCTGGCCGCGAATGGGGTAGACGTCATGGTTGCCGGCCAGGATGAGTACACGCCTACACCTGTCATTTCGCATGCCATTCTGAAATACAATAAGGGACGGAAAACGGGTCTGGCTGACGGGATTGTCATTACGCCTTCTCATAATCCACCCGATGATGGTGGATTCAAATACAATCCACCCAGCGGTGGACCTGCCGGAACAGAGGCTACGCGTTGGATTGAAAAAAAAGCAAATGAACTGCTGGAGCAAAAGCTTCAGCAAGTGAAAAGAATTCCTTTCAGCAAAGCCATGAAGGCTTCAACGACGCACCGTCACGATTACCTGAATACCTATGTCGATGACCTGGGGAACGTCATTGATATGGATGTTATCCGGAATTCGGGGATAAGCATTGGCGTTGACCCGCTGGGAGGTGCAGGAGTGCACTATTGGGAACCAATTGCAGACCGGTATAAACTGAACCTGACTGTCGTAAATAAAGTCATTGACCCTGCCTTTGGCTTTATGACTGTGGATTGGGACGGGCAGATCCGGATGGATCCTTCCTCGGCCTATGCCATGCAAAAACTGATCGCGATGAAAGATCAGTTTGATATTTCATTTGCATGCGACACGGATCACGACAGACATGGCATCGTAACTAAAAGCGAAGGCTTGCTCAACCCCAATAATTACCTGGCAGTTGCCATCTCTTACCTGTTGCAGCACCGGCCGGAATGGTCAGCAAAAGCGGCAATTGGAAAAACCGTTGTGAGCAGCCAGCTGATCGACCGGGTTGTATCCAAATTTGGAAGACAACTGTTCGAAGTTCCGGTTGGCTTTAAATGGTTTGTCGACGGCTTGCTGGATCAGTCGCTTTGCTTTGGCGGAGAAGAAAGTGCAGGCGCTTCTTTCTCCAGAAAGGATGGCAGCGTATGGACAACAGACAAAGATGGGTTTATACTGGCCCTTCTCTCCGCAGAGATAACGGCAAAAACGGGCAATGACCCGGGTATTCTTTACCGGCAGCTCACACAGGAATTAGGATTGCCGCTGTACGACCGGGTGGAAGCAAGCGCAACGCCGGCTCAAAAAGAGAAATTGAAACAACTTTCACAGAATCAAATCACCAGTAAAGATCTGGCGGGGGAGAAGATAGAAGCTATCCTTACAGCGGCGCCGGGCGACAATGCCCCGATCGGAGGCGTTAAAGTTACTGCCGGAAACGGATGGTTTGCGGCAAGGCCTTCGGGCACGGAGAATATTTATAAAATTTATGCAGAAAGTTTTTTGAACAGAGAGCACCTGGACCGGATTATTGAAGAAGCGCAAAGCATTGTCAACATGGCTTTGGAAATTAAGAAATGACAGAATGAAATTGATACCCGCAGCACACGAGCTCATCTCCAACATGAGAGCGTTTTTTCAGGTTAATAATTCGAAACGTAATTACTCAAACGAAGAACCCCTCCGGGCGGAGCTGTTGAGTTCTGACCAGATGGAACGTTTTGGTAAAATGCTGGCCGGTACACATAAGCTGAGTACGAAACCGGCCCAGGATCATTTGCTCAGACGCCTTGCAGAGAATGAAATCATTCTGCATGAAGTGCGGAAACTGCTCACGGATTCCATAAGAAGGAAATATCAGATAACACCGGCAGGCGAATGGCTGATTGATAATTTTTATCTGATTGAAGAGCATATCCGGAATGCAAAGATGCATTTCCCCAAAGACTACAGCGAGGATCTTCCCCAGCTTTATGGCGGTGAATCTGCCGGCTTGACCCGTATCTATGATATTGTTCTCCAAATCATTTCGCACAGTGATGGCCGGATAGACATTCAAAGTCTGAGTGGCTTTATGAATGCATACCAGTCTGTTTCAAATCTGAAGCTGGGTGAATTGTGGGCCATACCGATTATGCTGCGTCTGGCATTGATCGAAAATCTGCGACGTGTATCAGCGAGGATCGCCATTGACCGTGTAGACGGAAATCTGGCTGACTATTGGGCAGGTCAAATGACCGAAATCGCCGAGAAGGATCCTAAAAATCTGATCCTCGTTATTGCCGATATGGCCAGATCCAATCCTCCGATGGTGAGCGCCTTCGTGTCGGAATTGTCGCGCCAGCTGCGTGGAAGAGGTCCGGATCTTGCTTTGGCCCTTAACTGGATCGAACAGCAATTGTCGGAAATCGGGTTGACCAGTATTGAACTGATCAATGCAGAAATTCAAAAGCAGTCGGCCGATCAGGTATCCATGAGCAACA
>DASYGQ010000044.1:0-8155 GCA_035999585.1 Bacteroidia bacterium
CGGTTCAGTGCCACGCATCCCGATTCATTCGTACAAACACGCCGTTCCTGGATGCTCAACCAAATGGTCCTCTGGGGTGGGGTGCTGAATTATCACCCGGATGAAGGGAAGAAATAGGCGTTCCTTATCTGCACGTTCCAATATTCATAACAGGTTCGGATCGGTTGAGTGAATCCATTGGTATTCATCTTCCCTGTCGCAAATTCCCAACGGCTACAAACGTTGACTCATTTCCTGAAGCCAATGTCCCAAATGCAAGCGCCATTGATTCATTTGCTAACGCCAATGTCCCAAATGCAAGCGCCATTGACTCATTTGCTAAGGCCAATGTCCCACATGCAAGCGCCATTGACTCATTTGCTAATGCCAATGTCCCAAATGCGAGTGGCATTGACTCATTGCCTCAAGCCAATGTCTCAAAAGCTACAAGTTTTAACGCAGGATGGTGTAATTGCTATGATCGGACGCGACGAGCTTTCTTTTTGAAAATGAGCATATCCATCGGGTGTGTTGAATAAACGGTATGAATCTCAAAATCATGACCGTTCATTCAGAAACAAATCAACCAGCCGCGGTACGGCAAACAGATCCAAGCTCGACCGGTTTGTTTCGGTCCAGTCATTTTGTTTCATTTGTTTTGAAACCCGAACTGTCCAGAACCGGGCATAAATTCGCTGATGACTGAGGATATGCTTGTAGGTATGTGACTCTTCCATCACAATGGGTTCATTGTTCCCGAACATTTCTTTCCATCCGGCACTTTTACGCAAGGCCTTTTCGTCCAATTCCTTATCCGTTTCAATGAGCGGAAAATCATAAAGACCCTGCCAGATGTCTTTTTCGGTTCGTTTGCGGAGCCAGGTTTTGTCCTTATAATGTATGACCAGGTATTGAAAATAGCGGTCCCTTACTTTAGTCTTGTTCGCCTTTACCGGTAAAAGGGCCACTGTTTTCTTTTCGCGGGCCACACAAATGGAAGCGAAAACACAATTGTTGCAGTCGGGGTTCAGAGGTTTGCAATGCCTGGAACCAAACTCCATAATAGCCTGATTATAAGTCCCGGGGTCTTTGTCATCTATCAGAGAAGCTGCCAGTCCCCTGAATTCTTTTTTCCCGGCGGTGCTGTCGATGGGTGTTTCCACACCAAACACACGGGAAAGCAAACGGTAAACATTTCCATCCACCACAGCATGAGGCTTATTGAAAGCGAAGGAGGCGATGGCTGCGGCGGTGTATTCCCCCACTCCTTTTAAGCTGAGAATGGATTCGTAGTCATCCGGAAATTTTCCTTTATGCTCATTAACAATGGTTTTTGCAGCTTCATGCAGGTTTCTCGCCCGTGAATAGTATCCAAGCCCCTGCCACAACTTCAATACCTGATCAATCGGCGCTTTGGCCAGATCAGCAGGTTTCGGAAAGGCTTTTACAAAAGCGAGATAGTAGGCGGTTCCCTGCTCAACCCGGGTTTGCTGCATGATGATTTCGGAAAGCCATATATGATAGGCATCGTTCGTTCCTCTCCAGGGTAAATCTCTTTTATGAATACGGTACCAGGCAATAAGAGTTTGAGAGAAAATCATGGTCAAAGTTAACCATTTTGGAGGGCTCTTCGGCCCCCTGGCTTTCGGAAGGTCATAGGGAGGGCCCCTTCTCATATACCCAAATAATAAGCTGTTTTTCAATTAGTTAAAACTAAATATTTTAGTCTTACTGAACCGGAATTCAGGTCCTGAAAACCAGAAACTAACTCATTTTGAAGCATTTCCCACTTTTTTTCAGCTGTTATAATTAAAATTGTATCTTTGCGTCCCGTTAAAGAAAAAAATAAAGGTTTAATCATTTGATTCTAAATTCATTAATAAGATGACCAAAGCTGATGTAGTCAACGAAATAGCAGAGAAAACCGGTATTGAAAAAATCGCGGTTCAAACAACCGTTGAGGCTTTCATGAAATCAATCCGTACTGCCGTTGCAAAAGGTGACAACGTATACCTGAGAGGTTTCGGAAGCTTCATCGTAAAGAAAAGAGCTGAGAAAACCGGAAGGAACATTTCAAAGAACACTGTTGTTATCATTCCTGCTCACAACATCCCAGCCTTTAAACCGGCCAAGACGTTTGTTGAGAAAGTGAAAAACAACGTAAAAGTTGATCAGTAAGCAATGAAAAATGCCCTGACCCGAACGCAGTTTGCTTTCATAGGCGGGGCTGTTTTGATTACCGTTCTTTTATGTTATGCCCGACGCACACCCGATAAAACCGGTGAAGGCAGAATGACGATGATGAGTGGCCATGCAGGTAATAATTCTGCACCTGATCACTCTTCTGCAGGAAATTATCTCGATTCTTCTCTTGTGTCTCTGTCTGACAAAGACAGGGTTCATGCAAAAGAGCTGAGAAATAACCTGGACAAAGCTTCTCTGTCCGACAAGCCTGTTATTATTGATAAGCTCGTTGCTCTGTTTGATACCTTACAAAAACCGGCCGCATCTGCTTATTATATGCAGATGAAAGCTGTGCAGACAAACAGCAAATCAGACTGGACAAAGACGGCTGAACGTTATTACGTAGGATCGAAGTACTTCCCGGGAGCTCATGTTCTTGTGGATTCCGCGATCCGATCGTATGAACGGGTGCTGAAACTGGACCCCAACGATCTGAATGCAAAAACCGGACTTGGTGTTTGTTATGTCGAGGGTACAAGTAATCCAATGCAGGGAATAGGTTTGCTTCAGGAAGTACTGAAGGCCGATTCCAATTATGTGGATGCACTGCTGAATCTGGGAAATTTTGCAATGACCTCCGGTCAGTACCCAAAAGCAATCAGTCGCTTTAACAAAGTGCTGAAGCTGAAACCGGAATATATATTGTTGTATGTCAGGATTGCTGAAGCTTATGAGAAAATGGGCGATAAGCCGCATACGATAGAGTACCTTGAAAAATACGTTAAAGTGGAAGACGATGTCATGCTGAAGACTTCCATCCAGAATGAAATTAATAAATTGAAAAACTCATAAATTCACAACCATGCCAAGCGGAAAGAAAAGAAAAAGACATAAAATGGCTACTCACAAGCGCAAGAAACGTCTTAGAAAGAACAGACACAAGAAAAAATAAGAGAAAGACTGTAAAAGCCCTCTCTGCCTGATGGCGGAGAGGCGCTTTTTCCTACGGTCTTTCCGGACCTTCAACTCAGCGAACCCTCTTCATCTGCAGGTTCATTCAGCTTGTGAAACGCACTGCCCTTTACGGGATGGCTTTCTTTGAGCGCCCGGTTGTTTGTCTGCAATTACAAATCATTTTCTTCAGTGGTCTGGCTGGCTTACCTGTCAATAGCAGTATGCTGCCGATTCTTTTATGCTTTGCAGCTATACTGAGAATCAACAGGACTGAAGAGGAATAAAAATATTCTTAGTGAACGACCTGATCATAGATGTCTCGAATTCAGAGGTGGTTATCGCCCTTTTGAATGAAAAGAGGCTCGTGGAGTTACACCGCGAAAAAAGCAATACTGACTTCTCAGTTGGCGATATCTATCTGGGAAAAGTTAAAAAAGTAATGGCCGGCCTCAATGCCGCCTTTGTGGATGTAGGATATGAAAAGGATGCCTTTCTGCATTATTTCGATCTGGGTCCCAATGTTGCTTCCCTGAATAAATTTACGAATATGGCCCAGTCGGGCCGGCAAAAAACCAGCTTGCTTGCCCAATTCAAGCTGGAGAATGAAATCCCAAAAGACGGCAAGATATCGAATGTCCTGAAAAGTGAACAACAGGTTCTCATTCAGATTGCCAAAGAACCCATTTCTTCCAAAGGCCCCCGCATCACTTCTGAAATCTCTCTTGCAGGCCGTTATATCGTCCTTATTCCTTTTGCAGATAAAGTAAACGTTTCCCAGAAAATCAAAAGTACGGAAGAACGTGACCGTCTGCGTAAGCTTATTCAAAGCATCAAACAGAAAAATTTCGGGGTTATCGTCCGTACCGTTGCCGAAGGCAAAAGTGTTGCAGAACTGGATGCCGACCTGAATGATCTGATGGGCAAATGGAATACCTGTGTCGAGGAAATGATCAAATCCCAGCCACCCAAACGGGTGCTTGGCGAACTCAACCGCACCTCATCCATTCTGCGTGACCTGCTGAACAATTCGTTCAACAGTATTCACATCAACGATCAGAACCTGTATAACGAAACAAAAGAATACCTTCAAACCATTGCTCCTGATAAGGAAAAGATTCTGAAGTTTTACAAAAACGGCAGTGTCCCCATCTTCGATCATTTCGGTATCGACCGTCAGATCAAAGCCCTTTTTGGCAGAAATGTGAATATGAAGAGCGGAGCTTATCTTATTGTAGAGCATACCGAAGCGCTTCATGTTATTGATGTCAACAGCGGTAACCGTGCGAAATCATCCAATACCCAGGAAACAAACGCTTTCGAGGTAAACCTCGAAGCCGCCATTGAGGTGGCCCGCCAGCTCAGACTGCGTGATATGGGCGGTATTATCGTAGTGGATTTCATTGACCTGCATTCTGCTGAAAACAGAAAGCTGCTTTTCCAGAAGCTGAAAGATGAAATGCGGCTCGACCGCGCCAAGCATACCATTCTTCCTCCCAGCAAATTCGGACTTGTTCAGATCACCCGTGAGCGTGTTCGCCCTGAGATGACGATTCAGACAAGTGAGAAATGCCCTTCCTGCGGCGGCACCGGCGAAATTCAACCGGCCATCCTTATGGTCGATCAGATCGAAAACAACCTGCGTTACCTCATCAAGGAACAAAACGAAAAGAATATCACATTGTGTGTACATCCATTCATTGAGGCCTATCTGTCACGCGGCTTTTTCTCAATCCGCCGTCGCTGGGCCATGAAAATGGGAGGAAAAATCAGCCTCCGCGCAGTATCCTCTTACCATTTTATGGAGTATCATTTCCTGAACAAAAATGACGACGAGATCAAACTCTAAGCTGAAACATTTATAATTTATCCGGTCTGTAAAAAAGCCTTGCTCAAAAGAGCAAGGCTTTTTTTATCCTAGCCATCTGAGCCCGTCAGTTTTTTGAACCTGACAAGAATAGGAATGGCCCAAAGAAGAACAAAACAGCCTCCCGCAAAATAGGCATAGATCACATGATTGCCTTCTGTAAAAAAAGGAATGGCGAAAACAAAGGATAACACCGCTCTCAGAAACACATTGATCATGTTAAAAGCGCTCGAAGCTCTTCCGATGATATTGTTGGGAATATGCTTATAAAGATAAGTCATACGCAATATCCGGATACCCGCATTTGTGACGCCTATGATTGCACTGAATGCAAAAAACCAGGCAACGCTTCTTGTAAAAGCCGTAACAAATAAACCCAGCGTGGTTACGAGCATCATTACAACCACAGCACGGACCGTATGCATGCTTTTGAACAGGCGGCGAATGGCGATACCCGCAAAGAGGGCTCCGATGGCGTACCATATCTCGGCAGAGGTATACACAAAAGGTGCAGCCATCAGGTGCCTGCTTACATAGGGGGAAAGAAGGAGATGAACCTCCACCATCAACACCACAAAAACGGCATAGGAAGCATTCCCAAACCAGAAAAGATCAGGATGTGCCTTCAGGAAACTGAACCCGCTTTTTATGCGGGCAATCACTGTGCCTTGCTCCGTATGTGTTTCCAGGGCAGGTGTATAACGGATGGCTGCAATCAACGCAAGAGAAAGAAAATAGGTACAGCCGTCAAAGAGAAAAATATCGTGCATCTGCCATTTCGCTACATCAAAACCCAGGGGAATTGTCAGACCCAGTAAATTAATGGCCTGATCCTTTGTTCCTGATAAGAGTACTGCACCAACAGCGCCTGCAAGCATGGATGTTGCCTGTGCCTGAATCTCAAGCTTTGAGTTCATTCTGCCATAGTTCTCCTTTTCCGTGATTTCCTGTCCGAACGCATACAGAGAGGGGAAATAAATGCTGTAAATAAACAAGGTTCCGGCGAAGACAAAAAGGACTAGGCCGGGAGATAGTGAGCCATGTATATAACCAGCCGCAGCAACTGAGCACAGCATCAGCCCGCCGCAAACATTGATAGCCAGGAAAACCTTTTTACGGGGGTATTTGTCAATCAATGTTCCCGCGTAAAGGCTCCAGAAAATCGTAGCAATGGTTATGATCCCGGCTGAAAGATTAAAAAGGCTGCTTTGGTTCAGAACCGAGCCAAAGTACCAGGGTATACTAAGCATGCTGATACCCTGCGCAAAGCCGGATATTGCATTGGCAGCGAGAAGCAAGCGGAAAGCCTGGCGATTTTTCAAGGTCTGTTCGTTTTCAGTTCCACAGAGATGGCAGGATCATACATAATCCTTTAAATTAGCGGGTGCAAAGCTAAGGGAGAAATGCCTGGCATCGCAGGAATGAAATGAGAACCGGAGAAGAAAGAGAAAAAAAGATAAAAATCACCGACCCTCAGAAAGGTCTCGAAAAAGCCATGTCATGGTGCGCCTATCAGGAACGTTGCCAGCAGGAGGTACGCGACAAACTCTACGAGTGGGGCCTTTGGCAGGAAGCAGTTGAAAATATTATCGTAAACCTGATCGGTCAGAATTTTTTAAATGAGGAACGCTTCGCCAAATCATATGCCGGCGGCAAATTCAGGATCAAGAAATGGGGACGTATAAAAATCAGGCTGGAACTGAAAAAGAGACGAATTTCCGACTATTGCATCCGAAAAGGAATGGCTGAAATAGATGAAAAGGAATATATCGCCTGCCTCAGAAAAGTGTTGAATGAATACGGAAGCAAATTGAAGGAGAAGCACACATTGAAGAGGAAATACAAAATCGCGCGATATGCATTATCCAGAGGGTTTGAGCAGGACCTGATCAGGGATGTCATGCAGACAGAATTTACCTGAACTTTTCTTTAGCCCTATAATCAGTTAATCAGTCCTTCTTTTTTAAGCAAATCCAACGCATGCAACTCATTTTGCTTTGAATCGTAAAACTTGATTTTCCGAAAGCTGAAACCTCCACTTTCATTGCGGAAGCGAATGATGATAAACAAGTATCCAAAAGCAGGTTTGTAGACCCGGACCTCTTCAATCTTATCGCGGGGTATATTCAGGATAGCCGAATAGCGCGCGACTTCTGCAAGGGCCTTCGTGGCAAAAAGCAATCCCCCAAGCAACAGGATACCCATCGGATAAATACCTGTGATAAAAAAATTAACCATGATGAAACAGCCGAAAGCAATTCCTATCCCGCCCAAGATAAGGGTCACAATACTTTTTTTGTCTTCCGACACAGGAACGTCCTTATAATCCACTTCTTTGGTGATGATCACCTGCCCGGGCAAAATATGACAATATCCGGCATCTGCCGTGATAAAATAGCTGGAAGAGGAAGGGAGTGGTAAATCCATGCGCAAAGATAATTTTATATGTCCAGCCCCTTTAAATTACAAGTCGAAAAACTCTGAAATTCTGTTACCTTTGCGGCCTATGATAACATTAGAGCAAATTAAAGACTTCAGTGATCGCTCCGACGCGTTGAGGAGGCACCTTTGACATCGATCGTAAGCGTGCTGAAATTTCCGATCTTGAAGTAAAGACCCAGGCCCCCGATTTCTGGAACGATTCCAAAAAGGCAGAAGCTGTCCTGAAGGAAGTCCGTAATATAAAGGCCTGGACCGATGGTTATACCCAACTTTTAAAGAGCGCAGAAGACCTGAAGACCATGTATGAGTTCTTCAAGGCGGGCGACGCTTCTGAAGAAGACCTTATGCTTCAATACGAAGATACCCGTGTTAAGCTGGAAGAGCTTGAATTTAAGAACATGCTCAGCGGGAAAGAGGATCACCTTGGCTGCGTTATTCAGATCAACTCCGGTGCCGGTGGAACCGAGAGCTGTGACTGGGCTGCCATGCTTATGCGCATGTATATCATGTGGGGTGAGAAAAATGGCTTCAAAATAAAAGAAACCGATCGTTCAGACGGTGATGTTGCGGGAATCAAATCTGTCACTCTTGAGTTTGAAGGTGAGTATGCATTCGGGTACCTGAAAGGTGAAAACGGTGTGCACCGGCTTGTACGGATTTCTCCTTTTGATTCAAATGCAAAAAGGCATACTTCTTTTGCCTCTGTATATGCTTATCCTCTGATCGACGATT
>DASYGQ010000361.1:0-7182 GCA_035999585.1 Bacteroidia bacterium
GAAGTTTGGTCATGATCCGGGTATTGATGTCGGGCCGGATGATACCGTCCTTGATCCCTTTTTGCATGGCTGCTTCGACAAGCCGTTCAATACAATCTTCCTTGAAAGCTTTCATCAGGTTCCAGGATTTGGGATGGTATTTTTGCAAGTCATAAAAAGCATTGGGATTGATCTGGCTGAACATGACACCCATGTGTTTCATCATCACAAAAATTTCTTCGATGATATCACCCGAGTTTTCAGAAATGCTACGCATATTCTGCTGATCTTCTTTGAGCTTCATTTCCATAAGCGTATGAACCACCTCATCCTTATCTGAAAAACTCTGGTAGATCGTTTTTTTAGAAATGCCTAAATTTTTGGCGATGTCATCCATCGTCACACTCTTTATTCCATATCGGAAGAAAAGCTCTTCTGCACCCTTCAAAATACGTTCTTTCTGATCCATGGTTTTTAAATTGCGGCACAAAACTATGGAAACATTTTTTATTTCCAAAGTTTCCTCTAATTATTACATAATTAAATCCGAGGTTTTCTTTTAAAAGCATTACGACCACAATTTGGTCCGTAATTCACTCTTTCTCCTTATATCGTGTACGTAGACGTTCTTATCCGTCTTATATTTTAAAACTCGCCAAGAATTTAAAACGGACAGAAGCCTGTTTCTGGGGTCAGGTGGTAAAAAAAGGGTGTTTTTCAAGGTTTGCCTGACCAATATGCGGCTGTTTCATGTTCAAAAAGAGCGGAATCCCTGAATTTTTGTACTTTCGTTTCTGCGATATTATTTCATGCTTTCAGCATCACGAGTGAAACAAAAATCAGGTATTTACATTTTTCTTTCCGTTTTTCTGGGGGCAATTCTTTGCGTATTCCCCGGTTCAGCTCAGACCTATAATTTCAGGAATTATTCTGTTGAGGAAGGCCTTACGCAATCTCAGGTGATGTCCATATTCCAGTCGCGCAACGGACTCATGTGGTTCGGTACCAATAGTGGCGGAGTATCCAGCTTCGATGGCAACAGGTTCAAGACGTATACCGAAAGAAATGGCCTGGTGAACAATGTCATCTATTCGATGTGCGATGATCAGCAGGGCAATATTTTTTTCGGCACCAACGGCGGACTCAGTATTTACAACGGATTTTCATTCCACAATTACTCAGATTCCACTCAAATTCCCGCCAAACGCGTTTTTAAAGTCATGCGCGACAGGAAGAACATGATCTGGATTGCCACTGCGAAAGGTGTTTGTCGCTTTGACGGGAAAAAATTCACGCTTTTCAGGGAAAGCGACTTCCTCAGTAAAAACACTGTTTTTGAATTGTATGCCGACTCCCAAAACCGAATCTGGTTTGGAACGCTTAATGGTGTGTTTGTCTACGATGGAAAAACGACACAGCATTATACTGAAAAGGAGGGACTCGACAATAATTTTGTGCGAACCGTTATTGAAGACAAAGATGGAACCATCTGGATCGGATCAATCAAGGGAAAAGGACTTAATCATTATGTCAACGGCAAAATAACACACAATACGGAGATTCTTCCAAATGCAGACCAGATTTCATATTCCGCCTCGGTTGCTGACAGGAAGGGGAATATTTGGTTTGCCTCCGCCGCCGGGGCATTTAAATACGATGGGAAGGGTTACAAACGCTATTACGAACACAATGGAATGGGAGCCACCACAGTTCTTTCAATTTACTGCGATCGGGAAGGCAACCTCTGGTTCGGTACTTCAGGCGGAGGCGTATCAAAGCTAAGCGGCGAAGCATTCTTTAACCTCAGTACGTCCGACAGCCTTCCCCGTGAATACATAAGCTCCGTTTTCAAGGATTCCAAAGACAATATGTGGGTGGGCGTTCAGGGGGCTGGGGTAGTCAGATTAAATGAACGGTTCGGAATAGCAGCCATGCTAAGCCCTGACCTCAAGCATAAGATGCAGTCGATCGCCGGTCAGATTGTTCAGTGCATGGCTGAAATGCCGGATGGAAGGATTTTGTTCGGTACAAATAATGGTTTGAGCGTGTATGATGGGAAAACATTTCTGAATTATTCCACCTCCGACGGCTTGCCTGACCTGAAAATTTATTCGATCTCAACAAAACCGGATGGAACAATCCTGATAGGAACACGAAACGGTGTTTGTGTTCACACGGGCGAAATAAAGGCGCCCGGTAAAGAAGCGTTTGCCACCCCTTTCCTGCGATTGAACAGCCTTCTTGGTAAAGAAGCACACGGTGTATTCTGCATCCTTACTGATCATAAAGGAAATACCTGGTTCGGAACCGAGCAGGGTGCAATGTGCGTCACAAAAAGTGAAGTAACCGTATACTCCAAAAAGAACGGATTCTGCGACAAGAAAGTATCCTCTATTGTGGAAGATGCCAATGGTCAGATTTGGCTTGGAACCGATGATGGTTTGTTTTTGTATGATGGAGTTTCGTTTTTCAGGGCTGACGAAAACAACGGACTTTCTTCCAATAAAATTTATCTGGTTGTCTTCGATAACAATGGCTACCTGTGGATTGGAACCAATAAAGGCCTCGACCGGTTTAATGCCAGCAAATACAGTAAGTCCAAAACGATTGAAGTCAAACATTATGGAAAAGAAGAAGGCTTCAAAGGCGTGGAATGCAATCTAAATGCATGCTGCAAGGATAAAGAAGGGCGTATCTGGTTCGGTACAATAAAAGGGGTAACCGTTTATGATCACCGCCTGGATGCGTTGAACGAAGTGGAACCTTATACAACCGTTTCAAATATCCGGTTGTTTTTTCAGGATGCTGATTTCTCACCTTTTTCCAAAGGCCTTGATTCACTTACTCATCTGCCTTCCCAGCTTGTCCTGCCTTATAATAAAAATCACCTGACTTTCGATTTTCAGGGCGTCAGTCTTGCCATCCCAGCGAGAGTCCGCTATGCTTTTAAACTGGAAGGGATTGATGGTGACTGGGTACCGCCGACCTCCAAAAATGAAGCAACTTATTCGTCGCTTCCTTCAGGGGAATATACATTCCTGCTGAGAGCCAGCAATAACGACGGTTTGTGGAACAAAGCACCTTTCGAATTTCATTTTGTGATCCTTCCCCCCTGGTATAAAACCTGGTGGTTTTATACACTATGCATTATCCTGATTGTTTCGGGAGTATACCTGTTTATCACCATCCGCACCCGTCAGCTGATCAGTACGCAAGTCAGGCTAGAAAGCCAGGTGCGGGAACGAACGCATGAGCTCAGGGAGGAAAAGGAAAAGGTGGAGGTGATCAACAAGGAAATCACTGCCCAGAAGTCAATCATTGAAACAAAAAACCGGGACATCACTGACAGTATCCGTTATGCCAAAAATATCCAGGAAGCCATCCTTCCGCAACTGGATGCCATTGCTCAGGAGTTCCCGCAAAGTTTCGTCTTGTATATGCCTAAAGACATCGTTAGTGGTGATTTTTATTGGTTTGCAAAGCGGAAAAATAAACGGTTCATAGCCACCGCGGATTGTACCGGCCACGGAGTTCCGGGAGCATTTATGAGTATTATCGGTAATACTCTTCTGAATGAGATTGTTACGGAGAAGGAAATTATGGAGCCAGGAGAAATCCTGAACGAGCTTCATGCGGGAATAAAAAATGCACTCCGGCAATCCAATGCTGACGGAGAACGCAGGGATGGGATGGATATTGCGCTTTGCTCCCTTGAGGGTGACAGCAATATTCTCGAATACGCAGGTGCGAACAGACCGCTCTGGATATTCCGGGAAGGCCGCGGTGATCGCATGGAGGTAGTCAAGCCCAATAAATCGCCCATCGGTGGCTTGGAAACGGAGGACAAGCGCCGGTTTACCAATAACCGGATTGAATTGCGCAAAGGCGACCTGATTTACCTGAGCACCGACGGTTATGCAGATCAGTTCGGCGGACACGCAGGAAAGAAAATGATGGTCAAGAATTTTCAGAAGCTGCTTACTGAAATACTCCACCTGCCTTTGCCTGAGCAGAAAGAAGTTCTCCGGAAACATTTTATCGAATGGAAAGGAGATCAGGACCAGGTTGATGACGTTCTGGTCATTGGTTTCCGGTTCGAATGATCGGACTAACCTCTTCTCCGGCTTAGGCCATTTCCCGAATCGATACTTGCCGCTGTACACACTCCCCAGGACTCTTATTTCAGCTCATTTTTGAGGGAAAAAATATATAACTTCGCAAGCCCTGAGAGGATAAAATTCAATACATACATGATTTATGAGCAAGCGCACCAAAATTGCTAAACTGCTTGAAAGCAGCGATTTCGAGAAAGAAATAACCGTCAAAGGCTGGGTTCGTACCTTTCGTAATAATCAGTTCATTGCCATCAATGACGGCTCCAGCATGAATAACATACAGGCTGTTGTTGAGTTGAATTCGGTAGATGACAGTATTTTAAAGCGTCTCACCACGGGTGCCTCCGTTTCTGTTACCGGTAAGCTGGTTGCTTCACTCGGAAAAGGACAAAAGGTGGAGGTAAAGGTAAGTTCACTTGAGATCCTTGGCGATTGTGACGCTGAAAAATACCCCCTTCAACCGAAAAAGCACAGTCTCGATTTTCTTCGTGAAAAAGCGCATCTCCGTTTCCGGACAGGAACCTTCAGTGCCGTTTTTAAGGTAAGACATGTGCTGGCATTTGCCATCCATAAATTTTTCAACGACCGCGGCTTCGTATATATGCATACCCCCATCATTACAGCATCTGATGCGGAAGGTGCAGGTGAAATGTTCAAGGTAACCACACTCCCTTTTGACGGTACACCAAGAAACGAAGAAGGGAAACCTGATTTTAAGGAAGATTTTTTCGGCCGGGCAACAAACCTGACCGTATCCGGTCAGCTCGAAGCGGAATTGGGTGCAATGGCATTTGGAGAAGTATATACGTTCGGCCCGACTTTCCGCGCGGAAAATTCAAATACGGCACGTCATGCCGCTGAATTCTGGATGATTGAACCGGAGGTAGCCTTTAACGATCTGGATGATAACATGCAGCTGGCCGAAGACATGCTTAAATATGTGATCCGCTATGCAATGGAGCAATGTCCGGATGAACTTGAGTTTTTGAAGAACCGTTTACTGGAAGAGGAGAAGCAAAAGCCACAGGATGAACGTGCAGAGCTTGATCTCCTTGCCAAACTCAGCTTTTGCCTGGAGCATGAATTTCAACGCCTGACATATACGGAAGCAATAGACATTCTGCGTAACTCAAATCATAACAAAAAGAAAAAATTCAAATACCTCATTGAATCCTGGGGCGCCGATCTTCAATCGGAGCACGAACGTTACCTTGTGGAAAAGCATTTTAAGAAACCAGTGATTCTGACCGATTATCCGAAAGACATCAAGGCCTTTTATATGCGTCAGAATGACGACGGGAAAACAGTAAGAGCGATGGACATTCTTTTCCCGGGAATTGGGGAGATCATTGGCGGGTCACAAAGGGAAGAAAGACTTACCCTGCTCGAAAAGAGAATGGAAGAAATGCATATTCCTTTGGATGAATTATACTGGTATCTGGATACTCGCCGTTTCGGTACGGTTCCTCATGCCGGTTTTGGTCTGGGTTTCGAACGCCTGGTTATGTTTGTCACCGGTATGGGAAACATCAGGGATGTCATTCCTTTCCCACGTACCCCTAAAAATGCTGAGTTTTAAATCAGGAGAATCCGTAATTTCGGGAAGATGTTAAAACAATCGCTCAGCCATAAATTACTACAGAAGCTTTCCCCACAGCAGATCCAGCTGATGAAAATGCTGCAACTGCCTACGATTGCTTTGGAACAACGCATTAAGGAGGAGTTGGAAGCTAACCCTGCCCTCGAAGAGGGGCGCGAAGAGGACGAAGATGAAAGCCCTCAGGATCCTGAGGAAAACGAGACTCCGGAGGATGAGGGCGAGGATAAACCGGAAAAAGATGACGAGATTACAAGCGATGATGGAGATGAGGATAAAATCACAGCCTCCGAGAAAGAAGTAGATATTGACGATTATTTTCAGGATGATGACCTGCCGGATTATAAGCTTCAGGTGAACAATACAAGTCCCGACGAAGAACGGAGGGAAATTCCGGTTATAGCAGGTGCCGGATTTCAGGATCTGCTGCTCAGTCAGCTAGGTATGCAGGAATTGGATGAAAGAAGGCATTCGATAGCTCAGTACCTGATTGGGAATCTGGATGATGATGGCTATCTCAGGCGGGAGTTATCATCAGTTGTGGATGACATCGCATTTTCTCAGAACATCACTACTTCAGAAAAGGAACTGACCGAATTGCTGTTGATCATCCAGCAGTTTGATCCGCCCGGAATCGGTGCCAGAGACCTGCGGGAATGCCTCCTGATCCAACTGAAAAGAAAGCCACACACCTTTGTAACCGAGCAGGCCATTCGCATTGTGCGCGATATGATGGAAGAATTTTCGCGTAAGCATTACGACAAGATGGCTAAAAAGCTGGATGTGGATGATGAGATGCTGAAGGAAATCATACAGGAAATTGTACACCTCAATCCAAGGCCCGGTGATTCCGTTGTGGATACGAAGGGCGCAATGATGCAGATCACGCCGGATTTCATCATCAACGTGGTGGACGATAAGCTTGAACTATCACTCAATTCCAGAAATGCACCTGATCTGAGGGTCAGCAAGGAATACAGCCGTATGATGGGTGATTATGCGACCCGTAAAGACCGTACCTCCAAAGAAGCGTTGTCATTTGTGAAGCAGAAGGTGGAAACGGCAAAATGGTTTATCGATGCTATTCGTCAGCGCCAGGAAACGCTGTTGTTTACTATGAACGCCATCATGGAATACCAGTATGAATATTTTCTGGAAGGAGATGAGACTAAGCTCAAACCCATGATCCTGAAAGATATTGCCGATCGTGTTGGCATGGATATATCCACAATTTCAAGGGTGGCCAATAGCAAATATGTGCAAACGGAGTTCGGTACTTTTCTGCTTAAAACGTTTTTTTCGGAATCGCTTTCAACCGACAGCGGAGAAGAAGTCTCGTCCAGAGAAGTGAAAAAAATTCTGAGCGACTGTATTGTAGCCGAAAATAAAAAAAAGCCGCTGACAGACGACAGACTTTGTAAAATCCTGAAGGAGAAAGGATACAACATTGCGAGACGCACCGTTGCCAAATACAGAGAACAACTGGAAATA
>DASYGQ010000365.1:0-7079 GCA_035999585.1 Bacteroidia bacterium
TGATATAGATATTCAGAAGTGTGATGAAATAGAGTAATGTATTGATGCGTTTCATGCCCACGATCTGGAGCATCACGTAAAAGTTCAGAAAAGGAATGAAAGCGGATACATTGGAACGTCCGGCTTTTTCGAAAATCATCATGCGGCAGATCACCGTGATAACGATCAGCAAAACCAGGAACATCATGGTCATAAAAAAAGAAACAGGGGCCTGGGTTTCCATTGGGACGCAAAGGTATCATAATCTTTTTACCGGGAGGCCGCGGCCTGCTTGTTCCTCTGAATAAATGAATATCGAATATTGAACGCCGAATCTCGAATATCGAAGTGCTCTGCCCAGTATGATTCCTGCCCTTCGGTCAGCAAGCCAGGGGGAAGAATGATTGTATTCAGTTGCATTCAATCTCCAGCCCGTCATAAGCCAGTTCAATACCCGGAGGGAGTTCCTTCATCACATCGGCATACAGGCCGAGCTGGTGGCTGATATGAGTCAGGTAAGCCTTTTCGGGTTTCAGCTGCCGGACAATATCCACGGCTTCGTCGAGCGTGAAATGGGAGATATGTTCTTTGCGGCGCAGGGCGTTCAGTACGATGATACGCGAGCCACGGATCTTTTCCATTTCAGCCGGGGCAATGAAATTAGCATCGGTGATATAGGTAAAGTCGCCCGTGCGGAAGGCGGTAACCGGCATTTTGTGGTGCATCACTTCAATGGGCATAAAGGCCGTGGAGCCGATGACGAAGCGGTCGGTACCGATGGTATGCAGCTCGAGCCGGGGAATACCGGGATAATCCGTGCCATCGAAACAATAAGGCACCTCCCTGCGGATGGCTTCCTGTACACGGGGCGTAGCCCAGAGAGGCATGTCTTTGTTTTGAATGAAATTAAAGGCACGTACATCATCGATGCCGGCCACATGATCTTTGTGTTCATGGGTAAAAAGCACCGCTTCCAGATTTTTAACACCGGCTCGTAGCATTTGCTGACGAAAATCAGGGCCGGTATCGATCACAAAATTCTTTCCCTCATCTTCAATCAGCAGCGAAGAACGCAGGCGCTGGTCACGCGGATCTGGAGAGGTACATACGGTGCAGGTACAGCCAATCAGCGGAACGCCCTGTGAGGTGCCTGTACCCAGGAAAGTAATCTTCATACGGGTTGAAGGTACGAAAAATGTTGCTTTGAGAGATGGAGACTGTCTCGTAATAAAAATGAATATTCAAGAGGGGATGAAGGTTATTTTCATTCAGGCCAACAAATGGATTGTGTCATAGACCGCGGATTATCATGATCTGTTATGATAAAAAATAATTGGGTTAATCATGACAATCCTAATAATCATGATAATCCGCGGCCCATAAATATTAAAGGTGGTCTTTACTTGAGAATTGAATATCCCAAAATTCTGAAAGGATTGCCCAGCTCCCAAAATCGGCGTATCTTCATTACCTGAAACCACGCGATAACCCAATGAGAAACACGTATCTGATCATCTGTATGAGTCTGTTATTGTCCTTTTCAGTTGCCCGTGCCGGCAACATGTCGGGATGCAGTGTTTCGATCAGTTCACAGAACTGCTCCAGCTGCAACGCCTGCGACGGCACGGCCACAGGCACTCCGGCAGGCACTTCAGGGCCGGTGAAGACCTATTCCTGGTCGCCATCGCCCAATACCGGACAAGGCACACCCACCGCCGGCGGCCTTTGTGCGGGTACCTATACGCTTACCATCACCGACTCCTCAGGCTGCACCACCAGCAATACCATTACCATTTCAAAACCTTCAGCACCTACAAGCAGCGCGCAAAGCACCAATCTCAACTGCAACGGAACCAATACAGGAGCCATCACGGTGACCGAGAGCGGAGGAAAAACACCTTATACTTATTCCTGGCACCCGGCTCCCGGCAGTGGTCAGGGCACAGCCAATGCCACGCACATGATAGCCGGCACCTATACCTGCAACATCACCGATGCCAACGGATGCCATACATCGATTGTGGATTCGGTGACACAGCCACCGGTCGTTAAACTGGTCCTGACTTCCGTATCCCCCACCTGTGACACCTGCAAGGATGGCAAAATCACTGGCGCAGCGAGTGGCGGCGTGCCGGGTTATACCTATAGCTGGGAGTTCATTACAGCCACGGGATGTTGTCCCACCGGGCTGGCCAAAGGAACCTATACCTGCTGTGTGCAGGATGCCCATCATTGCCAGACCTGCAATACGGTTGTCGTATCCTATGCCGTAGGTATCGTGTCTCTCGATAACAGTGCTGAATTCAGTTTGTTCCCGAACCCTTTCCAGGATGTTCTGAGGATTGAGCTCGGTCCGCTTTGGAAAGAAGCGGAGTTGGGTGTCTATAATGTATTGGGGGAATTGATTCTGAAACAGAAAATCTATTCAGGCAGTACAGTGCTTCCGACTGAAAGTCTCAGGCGCGGGATTTATTTTATTTCTGTGACTTCTCCTCAGGGAAATGCGATCAGGAAGATGATGAAGGAATGATTGGAATTCATGCAGCAATGTTATCCTTATTATAGTTTATTACTTACCAGCTATTTACTGATTTCATAAAAAAACAATGGCAGGAAAGGTAACAGATAGGCAGGCAACAGAAACAGCATGAACTTTTCTTCATTTTTTAAAACAATCTTATTAATCAGGTAAACAATTACGTTCATAACAAATAAAGGGGTGTACTGCAACACGAATCCTGCCTCCGACCTGCAAGCTCCTTGCTTACTCAAATAAATCAAGCCTGACACAAATCCAATGTTTAATATAACCCATGAGATAAAGAGTCCAAGTGACTTCATTATTTATTGTTATATTTTGGTGGCGCCGATCGGAAAATATTGTGGTTCTATTTAAAGATACAAAATCTTTATATATTATATAAACAGAAACAGATATCTTGATTTTCTTCCATCTGGTGCGACCCCGCCTCAGGCGGGTCGAAATCGGTTTGACCGGTGTTTCTATAAACCTGTGATTCCTTCGGGATCAATCCGTTGTCATATTCAATTCGAACAATAATCAGGCCTGATCCCTACGGTATTAATCCATCATAACATCTGGCAGGAACAACAATTGGGCCTGATCCCGAAGGAATCACAGGTTTATAGCATTATCCAGCTTATTGTTTTTGCGACCCCGAAGGGGTCGAACACAACGGAGATAAGGCAAAAAGTATCGTAAGAATAGATTCAAATGAGATATTCTTACCCTGTGACAAAACCTCTTGCATTGACGACCCCGGAGTTCCTGCAGAGAGGGATTTTTATTTGAGAAAAAAAGAATATCGAATATCGAACGCCGAATATTGAATTTCGAAGTTTGATGGTCTGGTTTAATTGGCACTACAGACGGGCTTTGTGCGACCCTGCCTTAGACGGGTCAGATTCATTTTTCTATAAACCTGGGATCCCTTCGGGATCCAAACAAACAAAATTATTTAATAGTCAATGTCTGCGGGATGGAGGATTCAAAATGACATCACCCAAATCTCATCTCCTTTTTTCGGACAAACTGATTCCGGAGGCATCACAGGTTTATAGCAAAACCCACCTTTCGTATTTCGACTCGCCTGAGGCGGGGTCGGACTGGCTTGTATTTCCATCATCAGGAGAAAAAGAGCCACAAATGTTCAGAAACGAAAAAAGAGAGCAAATCTGCTCTCTTTTAACCGGGTAACCAATGGGACTCGAACCCACGACCTTCTGAACCACAATCAGACGTTCTAACCAACTGAACTATGGCTACCGTTTTTTATTCAGGTGGCAAAGATACTATTCTCCGGATTCTATACAAAAAAAGATTGCTTTCCCCGGGCAGGGCTTTATTTGTAAATTCGTCGCACCAACACCGAAAAATAACCAGAAAGGCCGCTTTCCGGCGCTAACAACATGAATCCAACCGGTTTGCAGCCTGAGCAGGGTATGAAAGAAATAAATCCGAAGCAGACAAACAGGCTTCTGCAACTGCTCTACCTGGCTTCAGCCCTCGCGCTGCTGCAGCCCCTTCGTTATTATCTCGACTGCAACGATACCCTTCAATACCTGGTTATTGCAGGCAAATATGCCGCTGGCGATGTGAGCGGAGCCATCAACAGCTATTGGGGGCCTTTACTTTCCTGGCTCCTGGTGCCATTTATCCGTTTGGGATCCGAAGCTTTTTTTGTACTCAAAGGCCTTCAAATCCTGATCGGTTTGGCTGTGCTGACCTTCAGCTTCCGCTTGCTTGACCGGTTCAATGCTCCCTTTGCCATCCTGCTGATTTTCAAGCTTGCCTGCTTACCCCTGATCCTTTCCTTTGCCCTGCTAAACGGCACACCCGATCTGCTCATGCTCTGCTGGCTCCTTCTTCTGGCCCTGCTCTTTTCTGATCCGCTGCGCTTTCCCCCTTCCCTCCGGTTTGCGTTTGTTTGCGGCATCACCGGAGCGCTCTTATATTTTACCAAGACATCCGGCCTGGTTTTCTTTTTCCTGCTCTATGCTGTCCATCACATCTACCTGCTCTTTTTTCGCAGGGAGTTCAAACGAAGCAGGATCGCACTCAGCTTTCTTTGCGGCATTGGCGTCTGCCTTTTGTTTGCCTCACCCTGGATCCTGGCCCTGAGCCGGAAATACGGACAGTTCACCGTCAGCAGTTCAGGCGCTTATAACTTTGCAATCATCGGGCCGGCTGTTAACCCCGATGTATACGGTGAGCTCAACCATCCTTTTTTCATGGGACGTTTGTATGAGATACCCCGAACGGGATCGCTCAATGCCTGGGAAGACCCCATGCTTTCCAGTCCTCCGGCCTGGAGTCCGCTGCATTCCAAAGCTGAATTCAGCCATTACCTCCGTGTGATCTGGAAGAACATCCGCAGCCTCCAGAGCTGCAATTTCGGAAAGGATACCGGTACCTTATTCGTTCTCGGATGGATCATCCTGCTCCTGATTGAAAAACGGAAAGCCTTTTCTTTCTTCCGGGATCACCTTCTTTTGTTATTGTTCCCGCTGGTACTGTCGGCCTTTTATGTGCTCATCATCGTGATGCACCGCTACCTCTGGATCAACGACATGGTCATCCTGCTGCTGTCGGCCGATCTGGCCCGGCGCATCTGGCTGCATCACAAAGCCGGCGCTTATCTTTTCTCCGGACTTTTCCTGGCGCTCATCCTCTGGCAATCGGGCAAAGACCTGCATGCCTCGTTTGGCGACGGCAAAGCAAACTGGGAAGCGGCAGGAGCTCTGGCAGGGTTGCAGGGGCATAATATCCGGGTTGCTTCACTGGAAAGCGACAGGGAGTACAGTTACGATTACAGTTCGCTGGTGTGTTACCGCAACCATTTACCCTACCTGGGCCTGCTCGATTCCAGAAAAACAAAAGAGGTAAATGCAACACTGAATGCTTTCGGAGTGACCTGTATATTTACCTGGGACAAAGCGCCTGACCCGGTTCTGCTCACAAATGGCCATGCAAAGGAATGGATCTCTGTTCCTGAAGCCGGCCTGCACATCTTTACGTATCCATGAACGAAACCACCAACAGCAGGCTTTACTTTCCCGGACTGAACGGACTGCGTTTTGTGGCTGCTTTCATGGTCATGGTATCGCATATCGAGCAGTTGAAAAAAGACGAGAACCTGGCCAATCTCGATCACCTGCCGATCATCGGACAATCGGGGCAGAATGGGGTGAGCCTCTTTTTTGTACTGAGCGGTTTCCTGATCACTTATCTTTTACTGCAGGAGGACAAAGAAACAGGCACGATCAACATCCGTAAATTTTACATCCGCCGAATTCTGCGCATCTGGCCTTTGTACTACCTCATAGTAGGACTCGGTTTTTTTGTGCTTCCCTGGTGCCTGGAAGCAAGTGGATTGCAAAATGCACTCATCACCGCCTACTGGCCCAAGCTGATTCTTTTTTTGCTGTTCCTTCCTAATTTAGCCATGGTCGCTTTCCCCCAGGTGCCTTTCACGGCACAAGTATGGTCGATCGGCACGGAAGAACAGTTTTACCTGATCTGGCCGTTCATCCTGAAGAAATTCAAAGCCGTGCTTCCGGCTGTTCTCACAGGCATTGCTGTTGGCATCATTCTCCTGCGCAAATCACTTTTCATTCTGCGCGATCACCTGGCAGAAAGTGCTTTCCGGTCAGGCCTCTCCCTTTTCGTGGAGTTCCTGAACACATTCAATATCGAGTGCATGGCTATCGGAGGTCTTGGAGCTTGGCTGTTGTTTCATGATAAAACCAAAATCCTGAATGTGATCTACAAACCTCTCGTTCAGGTTTTACTGCTGTGCGGCATTTTCGCCTCGCTGAGCACGGGGCTTTTCGGGCATGTCAAGTTCAGGCATGTGGTCAATTCACTTCTCTTTATCGGTCTTATCCTCAACCTGGCCGGCAACCCCAATTCCCTGCTTCGCCTTGAAAATAACTTCTACCGGTTCATGGGCCGGATCTCGTATGGCCTGTATATGTTTCACCCCCTTTGCTTTTACCTCGTCTTTTATGCCTGCAAGCCTTATCTGTATCAGGGCCCGCTCATGGCTGTCAATATTCTCATCTACGTGCTTGTTTTTGCCCTCAGCACAGGCATTGCCTGGCTCTCATACACCCTGTTTGAGAAGCGTTTTTTGAAGATGAAACCAAAATACAGTTTGATTGAAAGCGGAGAAGCCTCACAATAAAAAGCCGCTCCGAACGTTTGTAACAAAACTCATGTCCAGCCCCGAAAAAACAAAAAAAGCGATTGTGTTTGTCTCTGCCGGACTTGGAGATGCGTTGCTGCTGATTCCACTGGCACGTACGCTGCAACAGAATGGCTTTGCCGTCACGGCCCTGATTACGTCCCCCTACCCTGTTGAACAATTGCTGGAAGCGCCGGATATTTTTGATGAGGTGGTCTGCATCCGCGGCAAGCTGAAGCTGGCCCTGTTTGCCCTTAAAAATTTTCGTTTATATCAATTGGCTGTCGTCAACTATTTTGCAGCAAACCGCAGAAACCTGCTTGCAGCCAAAAAGCTTGCAACAATGGTGCATACGAACCGTATCCCGGATCAGGCAGGCAAAGCTTTGCAGCA
>DASYGQ010000016.1:0-3204 GCA_035999585.1 Bacteroidia bacterium
ACCTATCGAAGGAAGATTCTTTCCTGATGCGATGAAATTTTGCTTTGTGGATTTTAACGGAAGGGGTTTCTGAACAGGGAATTACCGGTAGAGCCTTTTTACTAATTTATCAGTTGTGAGGCCTTGCACCAGGATTGAAAAAATGACAATCAGATAAGAGCTGGAAACCAGTATTTTCTTGTAAGGGTTCTCCGGCAAAGATAGCGTCAGGGCAAGGGATAGTCCCCCGCGGAGGCCGCCCCAGGTCATCAGAAGCGCTGTTTTCCGATTGTACAGTTCCTTGTTCCTGATAAAGAGCATCGGCAACCGAAGCGAAATATACCGGCACAGCAGCAGGAGGATGATGGCAACAACTCCAATGATGATGTAATTGTAAAGGAAAGGCATCAATACCATTTGCAGGCCCATCAGTACAAACAAAATCCCATTCAGAAAGCTATCCACCAGGTCCCAGAATTTGTAAAAATAATCTCTGCTCTCACCTGACATCGCCATTTTCCCTGACTTATTTCCCAGGGCCAAACCGAGAATGATGACAGCCAAAGGGCCGCTGACATCCAGATAGGACGCCATCATTCCCGACATCATGACAAATGCCAGCGATATTACTATTTCAGTTTGGTAATCATCAATCTTCCTGATGAAATACAAAGCCACATAAGCCAAAGCCACTCCAAAGAGCAATCCTCCTATCACCTGCGTCAGAAATAATTGCGCAACGGAAAGAAAATCAATGCTGTTTAATCCATATTGAGCAACGGATCCTATCGTGACAAAAAACACAATCCCAATACCATCATTAAAGAGGGATTCACCGTTGATGGTTGTTTTGATTGCCTGTGGAATATTCGATTTTTTGAGGATGCCCAAAACAGCGATCGGATCGGTCGGTGATAACAAGGCACCAAACCAAAGACAATAAATAAATTCCACCGGGTCATTGAATACGCGAAAAACAAACCACATCAGGCCGCCAAAGAAAAATGTGGACAGGGCAACACTGAGCGTGGAAAATGATACAACTGCGATGTATTGCTTCCGTAACTGCTCCAGGTCAATGTGAAGAGAGCCGGAAAACAATAAAAAGCCGAGCATGACATTCAATAGTGTTTTGCTGAAATCAACGCCCTGCACAACTTTTCCCACAAATAAGTGAAATGTATGGTTGTAGGTTCCAACGGAAATCACAATCAGTGAAAGAATTAAAGAGATAAGCATCAAACCAATGGAGGAGGGCAGCTTTAAAAACCTTTGGTTGATAAAAGCCAGGGCAGCATAGGTTGTGATGATTATCGTAAGAAGCAGAAGCGTGTTCATTTATTTATTGGATACGTTTGATCATTCCCGGTTGCCAGCTTCGAATGCGGAAGCTGTCCATTAAGCATGTTTTGTCTCGTAGTGAAGCGCAATGACCCCGCTGGAGAATGTCTTTGTTTCTATCAGTTTCAGTTTCGTCGTTTCTTTCACGCCTTTGAATAGCGGAATGCCTTTTCCAAGTAAAACCGGGTTGACAAATAACCAGAACTCGTCAATCAGGCCCTCGCTGAGCAATGAATGAGAAGCGGAAGGGCTTCCGAAAATAAGGATGTTTTTGCCTTCCTGTTTTTTTATTTGATGGACATTGTCTGAAAGGTGGTCACTGATAACGGTGGTCTTTTCAAGGCCTTTTTCGCTGAGTGTCCTTGATAAAACAACTTTGTTGACCTGGTTGTACCAGGCCGAATGTTCTTTGTCGTGTTTGGAGGCGTTTGGTTGTTCGCCGGCCTTTGGCCAGTAGCCCTGCATCATTTCATAGGTGACGCGTCCGTAAAGCGCGGTATCGGCTTTGGCGGTCATGGTGGCCACGAAGTCAAACAAGGGCTCGTCCACATGGATCCAGTTCATCTCTCCATTGGGTCCGGCCACAAAACCGTCCAGTGACGTGTGCATAAAGAAGATTAATTTTCTCATTGTGTTAATGGTTTGAATTTTTGTTTGTTTTATGAGTTGAGTGTTTATATATGCAATGGCCAGGGCTGATTATTCCAATGCGGCATCATAGACGAGCAGCACATCAAAATCGATTGAAGATGCTTTGGCAGAAAGTTCAAGTTTGACCTGAATAGGAAATGCATTGTCATTCGGAATGCCTTCCCAAATGTTTGCTGGAATTTGTATAGGACTATTAAGTGTAAAGGAAGGCTCATAATAGTAGGGATTGTTGAATGAAGCGATCAGGTGGGACTGTCTTCTCGTTTCACCCTTGCTGTCATAGCATGTTATTGTAAGGATTAATTGCTGAGTGCTCAGAACCCTGCTCCAGTCACCCGGTTTTGTCCATTCAAATTTAGGCGTCAGGATTATCTTTTTTATTTCAAAAAAAGAATGTTTGTTTCTTAGTCCGATTTCCTTCACCCGTTCAGAATCTGTCAAAGTCAGGACTACATTGCTTTTTATTTGTGTAAGCTTATCCGTTGTATAGTTTGTGCCGGTACCGGATCCGTATTTCATCAAAAAATTTCCGTCAACCATGGCAGAAAGAATTCTTTTTACTGTGGGCAACGGCAGATCTAATTTTTCAGCAATTTCACCTGATTTGCAACCCGGGTGCATTTCAATAAATGAAAAAATCATTTTCTCCCTCGGAGACATTTGATTTTCATTTTTCTGAACATTCAGTTTACTCATTAGCTTCTGTTGAATATTATCCAGGCAGCTTAAAAAGAAACCAATCCATGCGTTAATATTTTCTCCCGGTCTCTGTTGCTGGCAATCAATCAGCGCCTGGCAGTACTCCCGTTTTCGGTTTTCTATTTCATGTTCAAAGCTTACATACGGGATCCAGGTATACCCGTGTTTTAAAAGCAACAGGGTTGCCAGCAGGCGACTTAAACGTCCATTACCATCCTGAAATGGGTGAATGCTTAAAAAATCATAAACAAAAGCAGCCGATTTGATTACCGGTGGAGTAAGAAGATCATTTTTATACCAGGCGATTAGTGCCTTCATGGCATCTTCCGTCGGAAAGCCAGGAGGCGTTGTTTCAAAAACGACTGTCTTTGACCCATCCGGATTGGTTGCTTCCACTGAATTCGGATGCTGCTTGTACTTACCTCTATGCCACTGATCCTTTACACTGTGCTTTAATAAAAGATTGTGCAGGTTCATCAGGCTGCTTTCTGTAATTTCAATATCCCTGTATGATTCGGTAATAATATCCAGTAC